>CAMKYP010000138.1 GCA_946477505.1 uncultured Dechloromonas sp.
GGCGGTGTTGGCGCGCCCCGACAAGCTTGGCGGGAAAGCCTGGGAAACCAGCGAATAGGCAATGTTCGACAGCGAGAAACAGATGCCGAGGATCGGCCACAGCAGGTCGCCGGCAAAGCCCGGCTGCAGGCTGATCAAGGCAAAGCTGATCAGCGCGGCGACCATCGAACCGATGTAGACCTTTTCCAGCTTGACGCCGCGCCGGACCAGACCGGTCGCAAAGAAGCCCATGAACAGGAAGCCGGCCAGCATGGCGCCGCTGATCCAGGTCAGGCGCACAGCCACGGCCGCGCGGTCCATGTGTTCCAGCACCATCATCCAGCGCGAGGCCCAGAGGCCCTGCACGGCCATGAAGCCGCCGGTCATCATCAGGCCCATCGGCGCGTAGCGCCAGAAATGGCGGCTCGAAAACACCGTCTTCACGCCGGCCAGCTGTTCGGCGAAGCCGGCGCCCTTGTGCTCGCCGTGTGCGTCCGGCACGCGGAACCAGATGATGGCGGCGACGATCACCGTCGCCACGGCCAACCCGAGGGCGATGACGCGCCAGCTGGTGAAGCCGATGGCGATTTCCAGCGGCTTGGAGGCGGCCAGCGCGCCCAGGCCGCCGGCCGCCATGACCCAGCCGGTCAGCGAGGCCTGGCGTTCGGGCGGGAACCACAGGGCAAAGGCCTTGAAGGAGGCCATCAGGCAAGCCGAAACGCCGAGGCCGATCAGGGCGCGACCAATGGCCAGGCCGCCCAGCGTATCGCTCATCGCGAATACCGCGACACCGGCGCCGGCGAGCAGCAGCAGCGCCGATTCGACGCGACGCGGGCCGTAGCGGTCGAGCAGCATGCCCAGCGGCAGCTGGGCGGCGCCGAAGGCGAGGAAATAAGTACTGGTCAGCAGGCCGAGGGCATTGTCGGCGAGGTTGAGTTCGCGTGCCAGGACAGGGCCGATGACGGCATTGACCGTGCGGAACAGGTAGGAAAGGAAGTAGCCGGCGGCAAAAGGCAGGAAAAGCCTGAGCCAGTTGGCCTGATGCGGGGGATTGCTCACGGATTCTCCGGTTTCGCGTGGAATGTCGTGACGGGCGGTGGCGTCTGGTCCGCATGCTTGCGCAGCCAGGTGAGCCGGTTGGCGATTTTTTGTCGCCAGTTGTCGGCGATGCCCGGCGTGGCATAAAGCCTTTCCATTGCGGCCAGCGACGGGCGATGTTCCTGCCAGAGGCGCATGGCTTCGGCCAGGGAGAAGGCTGCCGGGTCGCTCTGTTCCAGGAGCAGGGCGTCGCCGGGGCTGACGACACCCGGGGTGACGACCCGCCAGTACCATCCGGTCAGCCGTTGTTCGGCAATGAATTGCGCCATGCCGTCGCAGGCGTAGCGCTCGTCGATTTTCCAGCACGGGCTGCGCGGCTGGCAGACTTGCAGGCGGGCCGAGCCGAGTTGCCAGATATCGCCGAGACGGACATCGTTTTCGTCGAGATCGCCGGTCGAGATATTTTCACCGATACTGCCGACGACCAGCTGCCCGGCAATTTCCGGAAAGCGGGCGGCCAGCCTGGCGTAATGCGCGGCGGGATAAAGGTGTACGGCCTTGTCGGGTCCGCCATGTACCCGCCGGTCGGCCTGCTGGTCGCCAATGAAGCCTTCAGGGCCGAGTTCGATCGGGGCGACGACGGCCTGCTTGTACATGCCGGTCGGCCGTCCGGACTCGGGCAAGGGGCGAATGCCGCCGACAAAGAGGGAGATATTTGCCTTCATCATGTGATTTTGCCATCCCGTCCGGCAAATGTAAGCACAGGAAAACCCTTGCCGGGAGCGGCTGCCGGCGTGGTCAGTGCCACAGCCAGGCCGCGCCCCGAACGCCGGACGAATCGCCGTGCGTGGGTGGCAGGAAGCGGGTGGCGAAGGTATCGGAAAAAACATGCGGCGCACAGCGTTCGGGCAGGTTGCGATAGAGCCGCTGCATGTTGGAAAGGCCGCCACCGAAGACGATGACCTCGGGATCTAGGATGTTGATCACCCCGGCCAGGGCACGGGCGAGGCGTTCTTCGTAACGTTCCAGCGTTGCCAAGCAGGTTGCATCGTCTTGGTCGGCGCGCCGGGCGATCGTCGCGGCATCGAGGTGGATGCCAGTATGCCGGGCATGGTCGGCGCTCAGCGCGGGGCCGGAAAGGTAGGCCTCGACGCAACCCTGGCGTCCGCAATAGCAGTCGGGAGCGGGAAGGTCCCGCGCATCCAGGCCGGGCAGGGGATTGTGTCCCCACTCGCCGGCGATGGCATTGGCCCCGACCCATACCTGCTGGCGCACCACGATGCCGCCGCCGACGCCGGTGCCGAGAATGACACCAAACACGGTCGCGGCATCGCGGCCGCTGCCGTCGATAGCCTCCGAGAGGGCAAAGCAGTTGGCGTCGTTGGCCAGGCGCACCTCGCGCTGGAGCAGGGCCTGCAGGTCGCGGCGCAGGGGCTTGCCGATCAGGCAGGTCGAGTTGGCGTTCTTGATCAGGCCGCCCCGCTGAGATTCGGCACCCGGTATGCCGATGCCGACGCTGCCCCGCCGCCGCAGTTCGTCTTCGGCGGCCTCCACCAGCCCGGCCACGGCCATCACCGTGCCGAGATAATCGCCTTGCGGCGTGTCGATGCGTCGGCGCAGCAGTTCTCTACCCTGTTCGTCGAGGGCGATGATCTCGATCTTTGTGCCGCCAAGGTCGATACCCAGACGCATCAGACGCGGACGGCGATGCCCTTGACGTTGCCGTAGGTGGTGGTCAGCGTGCGCAGGACGCTGGCTCCGGCTTCGAGCAGCAGCATGAACAGGTTGCGCTCGGTGTACAGGCAGACCGGGTGGCGTATGTCGTATTTGTCGGCCAGCGGGGGGGCTAAAGACGCAAAGCGCTGCTCAATCAGAGCATCGCCTCCGGCATAGTCCTGGCCCAACTCCGAGTGCAGGCCGAGTACCGAGACGTAGAGCTTGCCGCCGATACGCAATTGCAGGAGCAGGCGGCGGACGGTTTGGCGGGCTTGCTCGTAGGGGAGGCCGCACAGGCCGCGGCGGACGATGATCATGTCGAAGGGTTGGCCCGGGAAAACCTCGGGCAGGGCATTCAGTTCCGAGGCCATGACGGCAATCTGGTCTTTGTAGCCTGAGGCCAGGATGCGGCCTTCGATTTCCTGCTGAAATGCCGGACGGTCGACCACGAGTACCTGCGCGCCGAGATTGGCCAGTTTGGGCGCCAGTTCGCAGCGCTTGTCGGACACGATGAGGACGGCGACGCGATGATCGATGCGCTGGCGCTTGACGCACTCTTCCAGCGCGAAGCGTTCCAACTCGTCCGTCCCGTTGTCCCAGGGATTGGCGTTAATATGTCTTGTCATGCGTGTCGTCTCCCTCCGTTTCAATTTACCCGAATGCCGGCTTGGGTGACAACGACAATGTTATCGATCGAAAGGAAAAATCATGTTGGTTCGCTTTATCTCCAGCGAAACTGGTGAAATTCTGATGTTCGCCGACGCGGCCGCTAGCCTGTTGCAGGTTCTCGGCAAGGAAACGACGGCCAAAGGAGCCTTTCTGCCCGACGAAATGCTGGCGGCCGCACAAATGCTGAAGGAAGCAGTGAACCGCGCCGAGGCGCCCCCCGTGGAGGATGAGGTCGATGCCGACGGGCGGAAAAAGGAACCGGTAGTCGCGCTGGGTCAGCGCGCCTGGCCGTTGATCGACATGCTGGAACGGACGGCCAAAGGGGGGCGCAAGGCCAATATCATCTGGGAAGCACCCGCCGCTTTCTGAGCGGGTTCAGTTCTCGGCAGTGATGTTGAAGCCTTGGGCGATGCCGGTAAGCACCAGGGTGAGTTCCTGTTCGAAGCCGGCGAAATAGTCTTCCCACAGCGGGTCGCCGTCATGCAGGGCTCGTTCCAGTAAAAGGGCGATTTCCTGCAGGCCGACGGCGCCGATCGTTCCAGCCAGCCCCTTGGCGCTGTGGGCCAGCCGTTCAGCGGTGGCCAGGTCGCCGCTGTCGATGACAGCGCGCAGCGTCTGCGTTTCGTGGTGGAAGCGGGCGTGAAAATCGCGCAGAACCTTCTCATAGAGGCTCGGCTTGTTCATCATGCGTCGCAAGCCTGCGACCTTGTCGATGCCAGGGAGGTCCGGTAGTACGTCGGTGGCGTCTGTCATGTGAGTGGCCTCCTGCGGTTGTCGTGCGGACCGGGTCCGCGCTTGACGGGATTGGGCGTGGACTAGAACAGCTCGATGTCGTCGCTCTTGTCCTTCATGTCGGCCATGAACTTGTCCACCGCCTCGTGGACGGGGACACCCTGCATGACCGCATCGAACATGGCGATTTCCTCGCGGGTCGTGTATTTGGCCTTGATCTTTTCCTGCAGGCCAACCCACTCGCCGGGATTGAACAGGCGGCGCGGGTCAGCCACCAAATCACTGAGGTCGCCGAGGCTGAGGCCGACATGGGCCAGGCGCTGGACCAGTTTGTCGTAGAACTGAAAGGCGATGATGGCTTGGTGCACCATGCCCGCAACGTGCTCGGAAACGCCACTCAGGCTCTGCTTGGCAATACCGACTTCGCCTTCGTCGGGAAGGGTGTCGACGGTAGCGGCGATCTTTCCCATGTAGCTGGCCATGGTCGTGAACGAATCGGTCAATACCTCGACCGAGGCATTGCTGTCCTTCATCGCCGATTCGATCTGGACGGCGGCCAGTTCCAGCATCAACACGGTTTCCCGGACCTGGCTCCAGTTGAGGTCCGGCATGTGGGCGCTGGTGCCTTGTGGCTGCTTTGATTCTTTTGTCATTTTTTCCCCTTGCGTCGGCAAAACTATAACGCAATTCACGCAGGCCGATCTATCAACACATAGTGTTTGCGAACCGATTCAAGGACTTCGAAGGTTCCGGTGAATCCGGATGGAATGACACAGGCATCTCCCGGCCCGAACTCGGCGGCGTTTCCCTCGTTATCGGAAATGCGAAGCCGGCCTTCGATCACGCAGAAGAACTCGTCCTTGCCGGGTGCGAAGGCAATGTTCCAGGCGCCGGGCTCGCATGCCCAGATACCGGCGGAAAGGTCGCCGTTGGCGCTCATGAAGTGTTCCCAGGTGGTGCGTCGCGGATTCCCGCTGACCAGTCGATCCGGACGGGGATGGTCGTAGGTGGGCTCGGGTGTGCGGCCGGAGAAGATAGTCAGTTTCGGCATGTCATTTTTTCGTTCGTTTGTTGGCTTTCTTGCGCCAGCGGGCAATGTCGGCCTCACTGGGTTCGTCGAAGCGGCCACCGCCGGCGTTGGCCATGTAGATGACCGCCCGGGCGACCTCGGCGTCGCTCAAGGCTGGGTTCCCCCCTTTGGCGGGCATCTTGCGCATCCCGGCCAGCGCGCTCGGCACCAGGTCGTTCAATCCTTCGCGGACCAGCTTGCCCCAGCGTTTCGCGTCGCCGAATACCGGGGCCTGGTGCTTGCCGCTGCCGTGGCATTCCTGGCAGGTGCTCTCATATACCTCGGCGCCCGTCATTTCGGCGGCGAATGCCGGCAGTGACAGCGTGGCCAGCAGCAACAAGGTCGGGCGCATTGCTTTCCTTTCAGCAGATAGAGGCGACATGTTAATTTGCCGCGATAATTCGTGCATGAAAACCATCCTGTCGCTGGCCGCCCTGGCCCTTTCGTCGATCGCTGCCGCCGCACCGCTGGTGGCCGTCGATGTCGGGCACGGCGTGGTGGATAGCGGCGCGATCAGTGCCCGGGGACGCACGGAGTTCGCATTCAACCAGGATTTCGCCGGCCTCCTGGCGCAGACCCTTCGCCAGCGCGCGGTCGGCGTTCGGGAGGTCAATTTCGACGGTCGGATCGGCAGCTTGCACGCCCGGCCGCAGGCTGCCGAGGGCAGCGATTTCTTCATTTCCATCCACCACGACTCGATCGGCGAAGCCTGGCTGCTCGACTGGGAGTGGGAGGGCAAGCCGCAGCGCTATACCGAGGTCAAGCGCGGCTACGGCATCTTCGTGTCGGCACAGAATCCGCACTTGGCGACCAGCCTGCGTTGCGCTTCCACTATCGGCGCGATGATGCGCCGCGCCGGCTTCGAGCCCTCGACATGGCACGCCCGCAAGCATGTTCCGGCCGATGCCGAAAACGGCGTCTGGTACTACGACAATCTGGTCGTGCTCTATCGGACCACATTGCCCGCCGTGCTGTTCGAGGCCGGGGTGATCAAGCATCGCGACGAGGAGCTGGAATTGCTCGACCCCGTGCGCCAGGCGCGCATGGCCGATGCCGTGGCGACCGGGATTGCCGCCTGCCTTTACGTCCAGGCGGCAGAATAGCGGTCAGAGGAAGATCGGTTCCGGCGTCAGTGCGACACCGAATTTTTCCCTGACGGACGCCTGCACGGCGGCCATGGTCCGCCTGACATCGCTGCCGGTGGCGCCGCCGTGATTGACCAGCACCAGCGCCTGTTTCTCATACATGCCGACCGGGCCGAGCGAGCGGCCCTTCCAGCCGGACTGTTCGATCAGCCAGCCGGCGGCCAGCTTGATGCGGCCGTCGGGCTGCGGGTAGCAGGGCAGGCCGGGATGGGCACCCTTCAGCACGTCCGCCTGGGCGGCATCGAGCACCGGGTTGTGGAAAAAACTCCCGGCATTCGGAATGTGGGCGGGATCGGGCAGCTTGCGCCGGCGAACGGCGATGACGGCATCGGCGATATCGCGTGCCGTCGGGTCGCCGATGCCGCGGGCGGCCAGCTCCTGGGCGACGTCGGCGTAACGGCAGTTGGGCTGCCAGCCCTTGGGCAGCCGGAAGCGTACCGAGGTAATCGCCATGCGCCCGCTCAGGTGCCAGCCTTCCTGCTTGAACAGGCTGTCGCGATAGGCGAAGCGGCAGTCGTCGCGGCTGAAATTGACCTCGGCCTGCTTGTCGAAATCCCAGGCGGTCACCGAATGCAGGCGTTCGCCGACTTCGAGGCCGTAGGCGCCGATGTTCTGGATCGGTGCGGCGCCGACCGTGCCCGGGATCAACGACAGGTTTTCCAGTCCCGGCCAGCCTTGAGCCAGCGTCCATTGCACGAAATCGTGCCAGTTCTCGCCGGCACCAGCCTCGATGTAGACGGCCTCGGCATCCTCCCCGATCAGCCGTCTGCCGGGAATCGCCATGTGCAGCACCAAACGGTCGATGTCGCCGGTCAGCACCAGATTGCTGCCGCCACCGAGGATGAAGCGCGGCCCCTCACTGAGCTGCGGGTCGCGCAAGGCCTCGGCGCTGTCGATGCGGGCGAAGCGGGCCGCCCGGCCGGGCAGGGCCAGGGTGTTGAGCGGCCCGAGTTCGCGCTGGCTGTGCAGGATCACAACAAGGGCGCCAGCCAGTATTCGGCATCCTTGATCGACAGGCCTTTGCGCGCGGCCCAGTCTTCAAGCTGGTCGCGGCCGATCTTGGGGATGGCGAAGTAGCTGGCTGCCGGGTGGCCGATGTAGAAGCCGGAAACGGCCGCCGCCGGGGTCATGGCGCAGGATTCGGTGAGGCCCATGCCGGCGTTGGCCGGCGCGTCGAGCAGGGCGAACAGGTCGCGCTTGGCGGTGTGATCCGGGCAGGCCGCGTAGCCGGGGGCGGGGCGGATGCCCCGGTATTCCTCGGCAATCAGCGCGTCGTTGTCGAGCGCTTCCTCGGCGGCATAGCCCCAGTAGTGGGTACGCACGCGCATGTGCAGCCACTCGGCGGCGGCTTCGGCCAGCCGGTCGGCCAGGGCCTTGAGCATGATTGCCGAGTAGTCGTCGTTGGCCGCCTCGAACTCGGCGACCTTGGCGTCGATACCCAGGCCGGCGGTGACGGCGAAGGCTCCGACATAGTCGTTCTCGCCGACATAGTCGGCCAGCGCGACGTTGAAACGTCCTTGCGGCTGCTTGTGCTGCTGGCGCAGGCCGACCCAGCGGGCGATCTCCTGCGTGCGGGACTCGTCGGCGTAGATGATCACGTCTTCATTGTCGCCGCGTGCCGGGTACAGTCCGAAGACAGCGCGGGCGGTCAGCCATTCCTCGCTGATGATCTTGCCCAGCATGTCCTTGGCGTCGGCGAACAACTGGCGGGCGGTTTCGCCGACCGTCTCGTTGTTGAGGATGGCCGGGTAGCGGCCGGCCAGGTCCCAGCTCTGGAAGAAGGGCGACCAGTCGATGAACAGCGACAGCGTGTCGAGGTCGAGGTTGAGCGTCTGCAAGCCCAGTTCCCTGGGGGCGAGCGGGGTGAAATCCGCGCCGGAAACAAAACGATTGGCGCGCGCTTCGGCCAGCGTCACCAGTGTGGCGCCCTTGCGGCCGGCATGTTCGGCGCGCACGGTTTCGTATTCGGCGGCGATTTCGGCGACGTAGCCGGCCTTCTGCTCGGCCGACAGCAGCTTGGTGGCGACGCCGACGGCGCGCGAGGCATCCGGCACGTAAACCACCGGGCTGTCGGTGTTGGTGGCGATCTTGATCGCGGTGTGGGCGCGGCTGGTCGTCGCGCCGCCGATGAGCAGCGGCTGGCTCATGCCCTGGCGTTTCATCTCGCTGGCGACGTGCGCCATTTCTTCCAGCGACGGGGTAATCAGGCCGGACAGGCCGATGATGTCGACGCGATGTTCGAGTGCCGCCTTGAGGATGTTGTCGCACGACACCATGACGCCGAGGTCGACCACGTCGTAGCCGTTGCAGCCGAGCACGACGCCGACGATGTTCTTGCCGATGTCGTGCACGTCGCCCTTGACCGTGGCCAT
>CAMKYP010000139.1 GCA_946477505.1 uncultured Dechloromonas sp.
GACATGGGGCCGGAGATGGCGCTTGCCGGCAACCTGCCCAGCAGTTTCGCCCTGTTCGGCGAAGTCGAGGGCACCACCACCGTTCTCGCCCGGGTTAGGGCCGCCGGCAAACTGACCCTGGAGGAGATTGGCAAGACCCTCGAAAGCTTCGCCCAGAAAGCGCGCGGCAAGGGCAGGCTGACACGGGCCGCCTTGAGCGAGATACGGCGCCTGGAAAAGTTCATGGCCGACTTTCTCGAAAACTGGCGGCAGACCTTGATCAACGCGCTGGAGTACGATGCCGACGTGCAGGTCGTCATCTCGCGCAAGGAGTTCGGCATTTGGCTGCACGACCACATGAAGCTCACCCTGGATACCCTGGAAAAGGAGCTGAAAACCTTCAAGACCCTGAGCGAGATGAGCATCAAGAGCATTGCCGGCGAGATGATGATCCCGGCCGAGATGCAGAAGGTGGCGGATACCACCATTCTCGATTTTCTCAAGTCGCGCAAGGATCTGTGGCCGCTGCTCGGAGTCGAGAAGGAAAAAGACCTCGCCAAGCTGATCAAGGCGCTGGGCTATACCGACCCGGCCACCGCCACCATCGGCAGCATGAAATGCGATGGCGTGCTCTACGATTGGTTTACCGGCAAGCTGTACAGCTTCGACTGGACCAGCGGCCTCTCCCGCTACCAGTTCGTGCAGATGTTCGCCACTGCCGACCGTGCCGAACTGGCCAAGCTGATGACCGAATTCATGGCGCACGCCCAACGCGAATACGTGCTGCGCCAGGCAGTCCTCGCCGAGATATTCAAAGGCTGGTCCACGGCCGCCGTCGAAGTGCTCTACCGCCCGCTCCCCCAACGCTTTCTGCCCTAAGGGGCTGTTAGACTTGCACAGCCCCTTCCCGACGAACCGACCGCCATGCCCGACCTCGACAAGCAACTCGCCTTCCTGCGCGAAATCGACCGCCTCAAGACCGTTGTGCGCCTGTCGCCGTTGATCGACCGCTCGCGGCGCGAAAACAGCGCCGAACATTCCTGGCATCTGGCCATGTATGCGCTGGTGCTGGCCGAACACGCGGCCGGAACGATCGACATCCTGCGCGTCATCAAGATGCTGCTGATTCACGACATCGTGGAAATCGACGCCGGGGACGTTCCTTTCCACGTCCCCGCTACGCACGCCGGGCAGGCCGAACGCGAACGACAGGCCGCCGAACGCCTGTTCGGCCTGCTGCTGGAGGCCCAGGCCGCCGAGTTCCGCGATTTGTGGCACGAATTCGAAGCCGCCGAGAGCGGCGACGCAAAGTTCGCCAAGGCGCTCGACCGCTTCCAGCCCATGCTGCACAACGCCGCCACCGACGGCGGTACCTGGGTGGAATGCGCGGTAACCCTCGAACAGGTCAAATCCCGCTGCCAACCGCCCATCGAACGCGGCGCTCCGGCCTTGTGGGAAGCGGCTGCCGACATGGCCGAAGCGCATTTCCGGAAGCCGTAGCGAAACGGCGTGGCAACTGGGCAGCCACGGGCCGACAAAAATCCTTGTTCAAAAAACTACGCCGAGGCGCTTGACCTTCCCATGGTGGGAAGCTCCATCATGGGTTCATCGTAACCCTCTGGAGATTCAAATGTCCCCTGCTTCGGATGCAAGCTCCGCCCGCGAGCTCAGGCTTGGTATTGGCGGGATGAGTTGCGCCTCCTGCGTTTCTCGTGTCGAGAAGGCCCTTCTGCACGTTGCCGGCGTAAAGGAGGTCAGCGTCAATCTCGCTACCGAAGAGGCGTCCGTGAAAACAGCGCCGGGAGTACCCTTGGAGGCACTGACCGAGGCCGTTCGACAGGCCGGATACCAAGCCGTGACCCAAACCATGGCGTTCCAGATTGACGGCATGAGTTGCGCCTCCTGTGTCGGCCGGGTCGAGAAGGCCTTGTTAACGGTCTCCGGCGTACTGAAGGCTTCCGTGAATCTCGCAACGGAAAAAGCGACGGTCGAAGCGCTGCCGGGCGTGACGTTTTCGCTATTGGCGGCAGCCGTTGCCAAAGCCGGCTACACCGCGAATCCAGTCGCGGAACAAGCAGCTGAAACCACGCGCAATCGCCTTCCCGAATGGTGGCCGATTGCCCTGAGCGCCTTGCTGACGCTACCGTTGATAGCTCCCATGTTGCTCAGCCTCGTCGGTGTCGATTGGATGCTCGACGGCTGGGTGCAAGTCACCTTGGCCACCCCCGTCCAGTTCTGGCTGGGCTGGCGTTTCTACCGGGCAGCCTGGAAAGCCATCAAGGCCGGTGCGGGCAATATGGATTTGCTGGTCGCGCTCGGCACCAGCGCCGCCTACGGCCTATCGGTCTACCTGCTCGTGCGGAGTGGCGACGAGGGCACATCCCACCTCTACTTCGAGGCATCGGCCGCGATCATCACGCTCGTTCTTTTGGGTAAATGGCTGGAGGCGCGCGCCAAACGACAAACAGCCGATGCCATTCGTGCCTTGAATGCCCTCCGCCCCAGCATCGCCCGGGTGCTGGTCGACGGCCAGGAGGTGATGACGCCGGTCGAACGGCTGGCGATTGGCGACATGGTCGTCGTCCGTCCGGGAGAACGTATTGCGGTGGATGGCGAAGTCGCTGTCGGGCAGAGCCATGTGGACGAAGCGCTCATTACCGGCGAAAGCCTGCCGGTAGCCAAGAACACGGGGGACAAGGTGACCGGGGGATCGATCAATGGCGAGGGGCTGCTGCACGTTCGTACCATGGCCATCGGTGCGGAAACGACGCTGGCCCGCATCATTCGCCTGGTCGAATCCGCCCAGGCGGCCAAGGCGCCGATTCAACGCATTGTGGACCGCGTCAGCGCGGTCTTTGTCCCGGCGGTACTGGTGATTGCAGTGGCCACCTTTGCCGGCTGGATGTGGTATTCGGGGAACTGGGAGCAGGCTCTGATCAATGCCGTTGCCGTCCTCGTCATCGCTTGCCCCTGCGCGCTGGGCCTGGCTACCCCGACAGCCATCATGGCCGGGACTGGCGTTGCTGCCCGCCAGGGAATTCTGATCAAGGATGTCGAGGCGCTTGAACTGGCCCACTCGGTTACGGCGGTCGCCTTTGACAAGACCGGCACGCTCACCGAAGGAAAACCTTCGCTGGTAGCGTTCGAACCGGCCGAAGGCATCTCGAAGGATATGGTCCTGCATGTCGCCGGCGCACTTCAACAGACCAGCGACCATCCCCTGGCCCATGCCGTCATGGAAAAGGTAGGCGAACGCGATGTCGCGTTGCCGGAGGTCAGCGAGGCCAAGGTACTGCCCGGGCGAGGCGTGCAAGCCAGGCTTGGCGGGACGCTGATGCTCCTCGGAAGCTCCCGATTGATGCAGGAACATGGGGTTGCCCCAGGAAGGCTCGCTGCCGTCGCCGCGTCACTGGAAAGTGAAGGAAAGACCATCTCGTGGTTGTTGCGCCAGTCGGACTCTTCTTCGGAACTGCTGGGACTGCTTGCCTTTGGCGACACCATCAAGCCAGCCTCCTATCAAGCCGTGGCCCGCTTGCGCGAACTGGGAATAAAGACCGTCATGCTGACCGGCGACAACCAGGGGAGCGCCCGGGCGGTGTCCGCGGAACTCGGTATCGACGAAGTTCGCGCCGAATTGCTGCCGGGGGACAAGTCGAGCGCCATCCAGGCGCTTCGCGAGCAGGGATACGTTGTGGCCATGGTTGGGGATGGCTTGAACGATGCCCCCAGCCTGGTGGCCGCCGATGTCGGATTGAGCATGTCGACCGGCACCGACGTGGCCATGGAGGCGGCGGGCATTACGTTGATGCGCGGCGATCCGCGCCTGGTTGCCGATGCTTTCGACGTATCCCGTCGCACCTACAGAAAAATCAAGCAAGGCTTGTTCTGGGCCTTTGCCTATAACATCTTGGGAATTCCCCTGGCGGCCATGGGCCTGCTGAATCCGGTCGTGGCCGGTGCGGCGATGGCCCTGAGCAGTGTTAGTGTGGTCACCAATGCGTTGCTGCTGCGTAATTGGCGGGGTAGCGCGAAAACGGATGTGGAAAGGACGGAGAAATGAATATCGGTGATGCAGCCAAGGCGTCAGGCGTTTCAGCCAAAATGATCCGCCACTATGAAAGCATTGGCTTGTTGCCCCAAGCCGGCCGTTCCGATGCGGGCTACCGTCAGTACGGCGACAAGGATTTACGGAGCCTGCTGTTCATTCGGCGTTCGCGTGATCTCGGCTTCTCGCTTGACGAAATCCGGGGCTTGCTGGAACTCTGGCAAGACCGGGCGCGTCCCAGCCGGGAAGTAAAGGCGCTTGCCCAGCAGCATCTGGCCTTCCTCGACCGGAAGCTTGAGGAGATCCAGTCAATGAAACAGGCCCTGGCTCACCTGGTCAGTTGTTGCCACGGCGACGAACGCCCGGATTGCCCCATCCTGGAAAGCCTGTCGGGAGAAAGCAGCAGCGTGTGACCAGAGCGAGGGCTTTAGCAGCCTGAATTCCAATACCTCGCACCAATGCCGTCTCGGGCTGCTTCCCGATGGAACCAAACCGGGCCTGCAGCATCGAAAAGGCGACCATGAGCGGGTTTGGCGACCCGGCATCGGTTTCACCCTGCCACCACTCCCTGTTTCGCTTCGATGAACGCCCCAGCCCCTCGTCTTTTTGCCTTCGACAACACCTACGTCCGCGACCTGGAAAATTTCTACGTTCGCTGGAAACCGATACCGGCGAGCAAACCCAGCCTGATCCGCCTGAATACCTTGCTGGCTAGCGAACTGGGTTCAGACCCGGCACGACTTGCTTCGCCGGAGGGTGTCGAGGCCCTGGCCGGGAATTGCATTCCGGAAGGTGCCGAGCCGATTGCACAGGCCTACGCCGGACACCAGTTCGGCGGCTTCTCGCCGCAACTGGGCGATGGGCGCGCCTTGCTGCTGGGCGAAGTGATCGACATCCATGGCCGGCGGCGCGACATCGCCTTCAAGGGTTCCGGCCGGACGCCATTTTCCCGCAACGGCGACGGCAAGTGCGCGCTGGGACCGGCCTTGCGCGAGTACATCATCAGCGAGGCGATGCACGCCCTGGGTATTCCGACAACCCGCTCATTGGCCGTCGTCGCCACCGGCGACATGGTGCGCCGCGAGCGCGCCCTGCCCGGCGCGGTACTGACGCGGGTAGCGGCCAGCCATGTGCGGGTCGGCACCTTCGAGTATTTCGCCGCCCACCAAGGGCCGGAGCAGGTCAAACGCCTGGCCGATTACGTCATTGCCCGCCATTACCCCGAGCTGGTCGCCAGCGGCCAGCCCTATCTCGACCTGCTGGCCGGCGTCGCCGAGCGGCAGGCGCTGCTGGTCGCCCGCTGGCTGGGCGTCGGCTTCATCCATGGCGTGATGAATACTGACAACATGACCATCTCCGGCGAAACCATCGACTATGGGCCGTGCGCCTTCATGGAAGCCTACGACCCCGCCACCGTCTTCAGTTCCATCGACCACCACGGACGCTACGCCTACGGCAACCAGGCCGACATCGCCCAATGGAACCTGGCGCGTCTCGCCGAGTCGCTGCTTGTTTTGATCGATGCCGACACCGACCGGGCCGTGGCGCGCGCCACCAACGTGCTCACGGCGTTTCCGGAACGGGTCGCGGCGCATTGGCTGGCCGTCATGCGCGCCAAGCTCGGCCTCGACGAATCGGGCGAGGCCAGCGGCGACCGCCAACTGGCTGAGGATTTTCTTTCCTTGCTGCAGGCCGCCCGGCTGGACTTCACCAACGCCTTCCGCGCCCTCCACGAAGCGGCCACCGGCAACCCGCTTCCGCTGCAGGCGCTGTTCGGCGACAGCGCCGGATTCGATGCCTGGCGCACCCGCTGGCAAGCCCGCCAGCCGGACCACCCGGATACCCTGCTGACGGCCATGCAGCGCGCCAACCCCTGGGTGATCGCCCGCAATCATCGCGTCGAGGAGGCGCTGGCGGCGGCGGTCGAGCGATTCGACCTGGCGCCCTTCGAGCGCCTGCTGGCCGTGCTGAAAAATCCCTACGCCGCGCGCCCCGACGACATCGCCTATACCGAACCGGCCCCGGCCGAGGTAACGGCCTGCTACCAGACTTTCTGCGGAACCTGACGGAGACCGACATGAGCGCCAACGACTACGGCATCGCCCACCAACTTGCCCCCGAACTGGGCGTCGACACATGGCACGATGCGGCCGGACAGCCGCTGGCCGCCTACGGACTGGCAGACATGCCGGGGCGCTACAAGCTGATTTTCTGCTTCCAGGACAACTGCCCGGGTTGCCACCGCAGCGGTTTCCCCACGCTGATCAAGCTGTTCGAGGCATTCCGCCGCTCGCCGACCATCAATTTCGCCGCCGTCCAGACCGTCTTCGAGGAATTCGAGCACAACACCGCCGAGCGCGGCTTCGCCAACCAGCAGCGCTACGCCCTGCCCATTCCCTTCGGCCACGATGCCGGCCCGGACGGGACCGGTTCCGCGCTGATGAAGCGCTACCGCAGCGGCGGCACGCCGTGGTTCATCCTGATCGACCCCAACGGCGTCGTCCTCTTCAACCACTACCACGTCGACGCCGACCGCCTGATCGACTACCTGCGCGATGCCGAAGCCAAAGGCGCCGCCCCGGTTCCCGCTGGCGTCCTGAACTGGGCAGGGGTGCTGCGCCTGGCGCGCGACGGCAACCCCGAGCCGCCGCGCCGCCTCGAACTGGGCGACACCGAGTGGCGCGCCCGCCTGACGCCGGAGCAGTTTCACGTCACCCGCCGGAAAGGCACCGAACCTGCCCACAGTTCGGCCATGTGCGCTCTCTTCGAGCCCGGCCGCTATGCCTGTGCCTGCTGCGGCACCGAACTGTTTGACGCGGGCAGCAAGTTCGACAGCCGCAGCGGCTGGCCGAGCTTCACCCAGGCCCTGTCGCCCGATGTCGTCGCCTATCACGCCGACGCCAGCCACGGCATGCAGCGCATCGAAACCACCTGCAACATCTGCGACGCCCACCTCGGTCACGTTTTCCCCGACGGCCCGGCGCCGAGCGGCCTGCGCTACTGCATCAACGCCCTCGCGCTCAGCAAGTGCTGAGCCGGCGCTGATCGCCGGCCAAGGCGCCCACCCCCGGGCCGGCGGCGCTATACTGCCGGCATCGCCCCTGCAGGAGCCTGCCATGCCCAGCGGTACGGAACGTTTTGTCCTGGCCCTCGACCAAGGCACAACCAGCAGCCGCGCCATCCTGTTCGACCGTTCCGGCAATATCCGCGGTTTGGCCCAGCAGGAAATCCCCCAGCACTACCCGCAACCCGGCTGGGTCGAGCACGACGCCGGCGACATCTGGGAATCGCAGCTGGCCGTGGCACGCGCCGCCCTGCGCGACAGCGGCATCCGGGCCGACCAGCTGGCCGCCGTCGGCATCACCAACCAGCGCGAAACGACCGTGCTCTGGGATCGCGTCACCGGCCAAGCGCTGCACCGCGCCATCGTCTGGCAGGACCGGCGCACCGCCGGCCTCTGCGACGACCTGCGTGCCGCCGGCCATGCCACCCTGTTCGCCGAACGTACCGGCCTCGTGCTCGATGCCTATTTCTCCGGTACCAAGCTGAAATGGCTGCTGGACAACATCCCCGGCGCCCGTGCCCGCGCCGAACGCGGCGAGTTGGCCTTCGGCACCGTCGACAGCTGGCTGGCCTGGCATCTATCCGGCGGCCGGGAGCACGTCACCGACCCGTCGAATGCCGCGCGCACGCTGCTGTTCGACATTCACCGCCGCTGCTGGGACGACGAACTGCTCGCCCGGCTCGACATTCCGCCATCGGTTCTGCCACGCATCGTCGACAGCAGCGGCCCCATCGCCACGCTGGACACCCGCTGGCTGGGCTGTGCGGTGCCGCTGGCCGGCATCGCCGGCGACCAGCAGGCGGCGACCTTCGGCCAGGCCTGTCTGGAGCACGGCATGGCAAAGAATACCTACGGCACCGGCTGCTTCCTGCTCATGAACACCGGCGACCGGCCGATGGCCTCGCGCCACCGCCTGCTGACCACGGTCGGCTGGCAGTGCCACGCTAAAACCACTTACTTGCTCGAAGGCAGCGTCTTCATGGGCGGCGCCACGGTGCAATGGCTGCGCGACGGGCTGGGGCTGATTTCCAACTCGGCTGAAGTCGAAACACTGGCCGCCAGCGTGCCGGACAACGGCGGCGTTTATCTCGTCCCCGCCCACGCCGGGCTCGGGGCGCCGCACTGGGACCCGCAGGCCCGCGGCGCCCTGTTCGGCCTGACACGCGGTTCGACCAAAGCCCACATCGCCCGCGCCGCGCTCGAAGCCATCGCCTTCCAGAGCGCCGATTTGCTGGCCGCAATGGAAAAGGATGCCGGCCACCCCCTCAGCGAATTGCGTGTCGATGGCGGCGCGGCGCGCAACGACCTGTTGATGCAATTTCAGGCCGACCTGCTCGGCGTGCCGGTCGTTCGCCCGCGCGTCACCGAAACCACGGCGCTGGGCGCCGCCTACCTGGCCGGCCTGGCGGTCGGCTTCTGGCAGGACGAGGCCGAACTGGCTGCGTTGTGGCAGGCCGAGCGCCGCTTCGAGCCGGCCATGCCGGAAACGCGCCGTACCACGCTGTTCTCCGAATGGCAGCGCTCCGTCGAACGCGCGCTCAACTGGGCTAGACCGACATGACC
>CAMKYP010000140.1 GCA_946477505.1 uncultured Dechloromonas sp.
GCCACCCGATTTGCCCCGGATCAGAACAGGAACGGCTGCTTGTCGGGACTGGACTGCACTTGCATGTCGCCGCCGAAGACGCGCATCTGGCGGGGCCTGAACCAGACCGACTGACCTACCGCCAGCTGCAGCGCCTCATGGCGCTCGCGCGACAGTTCGACCTCGACGATTTCCTGGCCGTGCAGCAATTCGACGCGGACCACCGGCCCGATCGGATGCACGTGCTGTACCGTCGCCTCCAGGCCACCCTCGCTGACAGCATGCGTAATGTCGATATCGTGCGGACGGACAAAGGCAGTCGCCTTCTCCGGGGCTTCGCAGCGCTCGACCTCGGCATAGCCCCCCTGAACCCGGCTGTGGAAGACATTTACGTTGCCAAGGAACTGGTAGACAAAGGGCGAAGCCGGCGCGGAATACACCTCGTCGGGCGAGCCGATCTGCTCGATCCGGCCGTGGTTCATGACGACGACGCGGTCGGCGACCTCCAGTGCCTCTTCCTGGTCGTGCGTCACGAACACCGACGAGATGTGCATGTCGTCGTGCAGGCGTCGCAGCCAGCGGCGCAGTTCCTTGCGCACCTTGGTGTCGAGTGCGCCGAAGGGTTCGTCGAGTAGCAGCACCTTCGGCTCGACGGCGAGTGCACGGGCCAGCGCGATACGCTGGCGCTGGCCGCCGGAGAGCTGCGAGGGATAGCGGTCGGCCAACCAATCGAGCTGGACCAGGCCAAGCAGTTCCATGACCCGGCGCTTGATCTCGGCATCGCTCGGGCGTTCCTTGCGCGGCTTGACGCGCAGGCCGAAGGCAACGTTCTCGAAGACCGTCATGTGGCGGAACAGCGCGTAATGCTGGAAGACGAAGCCGACATTGCGGTCGCGGGCATGCAGGTGGGTGGCCTCGGCACCGGAGAACAGGATCTCGCCCTCATCAGCAGTCTCCATGCCGGCGATGATGCGCAACAGCGTGGTCTTGCCGCAGCCGGAGGGGCCGAGCAGCGCGACCAACTCGCCGGTCGGGATGTCGAGGTTGATGTTGTCGAGCGCGACGAAGTTGCCGAAGCGCTTGGAGATGTTGCGGATTTCGATACTCATGAGGTTTTCTCGCCGGGGAGTTCAGCGTTCAGCATGTCGGTCTCGGCCTTCATGCGCCATTCGACGACAGTCTTGGCCACCAGCGTCACCAGCGCCAGCAGCGCCAGCACCGAGGCGGCGGCGAAAGCGCCGATCGCGTTGTATTCGTTGTAGAGGATTTCGACGTGCAGCGGCAGGGTGTTGGTTTCGCCGCGGATGTGGCCGGAAACCACGCTCACCGCGCCGAACTCTCCCATCGCCCGGGCGTTCGACAGGATCACGCCGTAGAGCAGGCCCCACTTGATGTTGGGCAGGGTGACGCGCCAGAACATCTGCCAGCCGGACGCGCCGAGCGAGATAGCCGCCTCCTCCTCATCCTTGCCCTGCGACTGCATCAGCGGAATCAGTTCGCGGGCAATGAAGGGGAAGGTGATGAACAAGGTGGCGAGGATCATGCCCGGCACGGCGAAGATGATTTTCAGGTCGTGCGCCGCCAGCCAATCGCCGAAATACCCCTGCGAGCCGAACATCAGGATGAAGATCAGGCCGGCGACCACCGGCGACACCGCGAACGGCAGGTCGATCAGCGTGATCAGCAGGCTCTTGCCCCGGAAGTCGAACTTGGCGATGGCCCAGGCCGCCGCCACACCGAACAGGATATTGAAGGGCAGCACGGCCAGCGCGATGACGATGGTCAGCCAGATCGCCGAGCGGGTTTCCGAGTCCTTCAACGCCTCAAGATAGATCGGCAAGCCCTGCGCCAGTGCTTCGACGAAGACGGCGATCAGCGGCAGGCCGAGGAAGAAGAACAGGAAGCCGAGACCGACGGCAAGCAGCGTGTAGCGCACCCAGGTCGGTTCCTGCGTCGCACGGGTCAGTTTGTTGGCGCTCATGCTTCACCTGCCTTTGCCTTGCCGGCAGCGACTTCCAGCGGCTCGCTGTTCTTGTGCCGGTTGGCAGCCCACCACTGCAAGGCGTTGATGACCAGCAGCAGCACGAAGGAAATGGCCAGCATGACCACGGCCAACGCGGTGGCGCCGAGCACGTCATACTGCTCCAGCTTGGAGATGATCAGCAGCGGCACGATTTCGGAAATCAGCGGCAGGTTGCCGGCGATGAAGATGACCGAACCGAATTCGCCGAGCGCCCGGGCGAAGGCCAGCGCGAAGCCGGTAAGCAGCGCCGGGCCGATGGCCGGGAAGATCACCTTGACGAAGGTCTGCCAACGCGAGGCGCCGAGCGAGGCAGCGGCTTCCTCGACCTCGGTTTCGATATCCTCGATCACCGGCTGCAGCGTGCGCACGACGAAAGGCAGCGTGATGAAGGTCAGCGCGACAACAATACCCAGCGGGGTGTAGGCGACCTTGAAGCCAAGCGGCTCAAGATGGCTGCCCAGCCAGCCGTTGCCGGCGTACAGCGTGGCCAGCGTGATGCCGGCTACCGCCGTCGGCAGCGCGAAGGGCAGATCGACCAGCGCATCGACGAAGCGCTTTCCGGGGAAGGGGTAGCGCACGAGAATCCAGGCGACGATCAGGCCGAAGAAGGCATTGATCGAAGCGGCCAGCAGCGACGATACGAAGGTGACGCGAAAGGCGGCCAGCGACCGCTCGCCGAGCGCAATGTCGAGAATCTGGCCGAAACCGAGCTCGGACGCCTTGAGGATCATGCCGCCCAAGGGCAGCAGGATGAGCAGCGAGAGATAGACCAACGTGTAACCCAGCGCCAAGCCGAAGCCGGGCAACACGCGTTGGATTTTAGCAGACATGGGAACTCATTTTTTGACCGATTGTTCTGATTGGATGCCGCAAAAGCAACGGCCGGGCACCCCCGGCCGCCAATGATTCTAAATCGCAGGCTTACTTGGCGACATAAATTTGATCGAAGGTGCCGCCGTCCTTGAAGTGCGTGGCGAAGGCCTTGTTGGCACCGCCGAACACCTCATCCACGGTGAAAGTCTTCACCGCCGGGAAGAAATGGGCATATTTCTTCAACAGTTCGGCATCACGCGGACGCAGGTAGTTTTGCGCGGCATTCTCCTGGCCCTCCTTGGACCACAGGTATTCCAGATAAGCCGTCGCCTGCTTGCGCGTGCCTTTCTTGTCCACCACCTTGTCGACGACAGCGACCGGGAACTCGGTCTGCATCGTCAGGCTGGGATAGACCACCTCGAAATTGCCCTTGCCGAATTCCTTGGCGATCAGTTCCGCCTCGGACTCGAAGGTCACCAGCACGTCGCCCAGTCCGCGCTGCATGAAAGTGGTCGTCGCGTCGCGGCCGCCGGCGGCGAACAGCGGCGCATTCTTCAGCAACTTGCCGACGAATTCCTGCGCCTTGGCATCGCTGCCGCCCGGCTGTTTCAACGCCCAGGCCCAGGCCGACAGATAGGTGTTGCGGCCGTTGCCGGTATTCTTCGGGTGCGGCAGGATGACCTGGATGCCGGGCGCGGCCAGATCGGACCAATCCTTGAGCGCCTTCGGGTTGCCCTTGCGCACGATGAACACCATCGCCGAGGTATAGGGGGAGGCATTGTTCGGGAATTTCTTCGTCCAATCCTTGGCGACCAGACCCTTGTCGGCCAGGAACTCGATGTCGTTGGCCTGGTTCATGGTCACCACGTCGGCCTCCAGTCCGTCGGCGACGGCGCGCACCTGCTTGGACGAACCGCCGTGCGACTGCTTCAATTCGAGACTCTCACCGGTCTTCGCCTTCCAGTGCTTCTGGAACATCGGGTTGTAATCCTTGTAGACATCGCGAGCGACATCGTAGGAAGCGTTCAGCAGCGTCGCATCGGCCAGTGCGGCACCGGCAACCAAGCTGAGCAGAAGGGTGGCAATCGATTTACGGAAATGGGTCATGAGTCACCTCGCTTTGGATAAGCGCTAATTTAGCGAAGTCACATATAACCACAAAGACAATTTTTGAATTTACTTATTCCATAAACCAAAAACGAACCGCCCCCGATCGTCGACACTGTTCGCCACCCATGCGAGCGGCTATCATTGGAAATTCTTCAAGCCGCCGACAATCAAGATGCGCGCCACCCTGCCAGCCATTCTCCTTCTCTCCGCCGTGCTTGCGGCCTGTTCCACCAAGGGCACCATTCCGCCAAGCACGCATATTTCGCAAAGCGGCATGCTGCGCGTGCACCCCGGCCTCCTCGGCCAGCCCGTGCCGGCCGAATTGCAGCAGGATGGCCAAATGATCAAGATGGCATCCACGGCCCCGGTCGAGGCCGAAAAGCCGATCAGGATCGACCCGGTCGGCCTGCGCACCCAGCGCAGCGTCTACTTCGATCTGAACAACGCCGACATCAAGGCGGATTACGACCCGGCGCTGCGCGCCCATGCCCGCTACCTTGCCGATCACCCCAAAGCCCGCGTGCGCATCGAAGGCAACGCCGACGAACGCGGCAGCGCCGATTACAACCGCAAGCTGGGCTTGAAGCGCGCCGAGAGCGTGCGGTCGACGCTAGTCTCCCACGGTGCAGCCGAAAAGCAGGTTACGGTCAAGACGCTGGGCGAAGCAAGGCCGAAGCTGACCGGCCACGATGAAAGCTCATGGGCGGAGAACCGCCGGGCCGACGTGGTTTACGAAGTCGAGAACTGACCACAGCCCTTGCGGCGGGCCGCCCGGCCCGCCGCTCAGTTGTCGAAGTGGTAGTAGCGCTGGTTCAGCCAGGCTGCGACGCTGCCCTCCTCTTCGGGGAACCAGCCGGCGCCGACTTGGGCATTGCAAGCCGACACCCGCTGCAGCAACTCCAATTTATTGGACAGCATCCGGCCGTCACGTGAGTACATCCTGCTTCCGTCCCCGCCATACATTCGGACATGGCAGCTGATGCAGCCCTTCTGGTGCAGTTCGGGTGCCGCCGTGAGGTCGACCTTGCCCCACGGCGCCTCGGCCATGGCCGCGCAAGGGGCTAGAAGCAGCCAGGAAAGAGTGCGAAAGATGGTCACGGCGTCTCCTCGGGCGCGATGTCGTTGTTCAGAAACTGGCCGCCTCGGCTTCCAGATAGGCAAGACTGACATACTTGCCGATATTCGTCTCGAAACCACGCGTTTCCCGGGCGCGCGAGGCAACCTGCGGGTCGCGCAGGACCAGTTCCTTGGCCGCTTCGAGCGGTAACCCCTCCTTGACCGCCTGCTCGCAGGGCCGGTAGATGCCCTGGAACAAGGCCTTGTTCCAGGCCAGCACGCCGCCCCCTGGCTCGCCGTGCCCCGGCAACCAGACCCGGCTGGCCACCTCGCGCTCGAGTTGCTCGTAAGCCTTGAAAGTACCCAGGAAGGAGCCGTCGTCCATGTTGGCAATGCGCCTGTCCATGGCCACATCGCCGACGCAGGTCAGTTTGTCTTCAACCACTTCGACGCATAGATCGTACGGCGTGTGGGCCGTGCCGTAATGATGCATGCGCAGCGTCACGTCGCCGTAACGCAGTTCGGCGCCGTTCTCGAGCGGGAAGCGTGGAGGCACCACCCGTGTCCCCATCGTCGCCTGATTTGTCCATTGCTCGAGCAGGGTCCGCCACATCTTGCCTTGAACGCCCTCGATTTCACGTATCGTCCCTGGATGGGCATAGATCGGCAGATCGTTGCCGTAGGCTTCGATAAAGGCCTGGTTCCCCAGCCAGTGATCGCCGTGATAATGCGTATTGATGACCGCCACCACCGGCTTCTTCCACTGCCTCCCGAGCTGGCGGATGGCCATTTCACCGATTTGCACCGAAGCGCCGGAGTCGATGACGACCAGACCCTTGGCGGTATCCACAAAGGTCAGGTTGCACATCATTCCTTGATTCTCCGGTGTCGGGAAACCGTCCGGCGAAAAGATCATCCAGACATGGGGTGATAGCTGACGCAGGGGATGATCGCGCACGGCCGGCCCACGTACGAAATCGTCCACCTCCCGGGCCAAGGCGCCAATACCCTGCCAAGGCGCAAATTCGGCCGCCAACAGACCAGTTAACGCTGTAGCCGCCCTGATGAAACTACGACGTTCCATGAATGTCTCCTCTTCACGCGTTGCCGCCCATCTCGTGGCAAAGCAAAATACCGTGCCGGCGGGACAGCGCGCCATTGTTTGAAAGGCAAGTGTAAGCTAATTATTATTTGATAATATATTTACAATCATCATCTCGGGGAATATTTTGGGAACCTTCATTTGCCGCCTGCTGGGAGCAGGCCTGCTCGGTATTTGCCTCAGCGCTCCCGCTTTCGCCAGCGACCTGGCACGTGCCGAGGAAATCGTCAGCGGCCGCTGCTTTTTGTGCCATGGCATGAACGGCGAATCGGCCAGTGCCGTATTCCCGCGCCTGGCCGGGCAGCACGCCGAATACATCGCCCGGCAACTGGCCGATTTCAAATCCGGCAAGCGCGCCAGCGACACCATGAAACCGCAGGCTGAGGAACTGACCCCGGCGGAGATGAAGGCTCTGGGAAGCTTTTTCCAGAGCAAGGTTGTCGGTCCGCGCCCGGCTCGCGACAAGGAATTGCTGGCCGTCGGCAAATACATTTTCGACCGCGGCAACCAGTTCAGCGGCCTGCCGGCCTGTGGCAGCTGTCATGGCGCCAAGGGGCTCGGGACACCACAACTGCCCCGCCTGGCCGGCCAGCATCCGCGCTACATCGAAGATCAGCTCAAGCAGTTCAACAAGCGCGAGCGGACCAACGACAACGCGATCATGCACACCATCGCTTCCAAGCTGAGCGAACTGGAAACGCACGCTGTTGCGGAATACATCGCAACCCTGGATTAGGTGTAATCGAACTCCATGTAAAAGGCCGCCATTTGGCGGCCTTTCAATAGCCTAGGCAGACGCGGGAAACGATTAGGCACGTCGATAAAGCTCGAACCCGGAAATTACCGCCTCCAGCTGGCGAGAGGTAAGCAGCAATTCATCGGCCGCCTGTCTCGCTGAACAGGCGGAACTGGCGTTCTGTTCGATCAGGTCGGTAATCTGCTGCATGCTGACGGCCACTTCTTCGCTGGCAACGCCTTGCTGGCGTGCCGCGTCGGAGATCTGACCGGCCATCTGGGACACGGTCGTCGAAGACTGCGTAATGCCTTCCAAGCCGGCAACGCTGTCACGCAGCTTGGCAATCCCGTTCTCGACTTCGTTGGCGGCCAGATCCATGCTCGACACCGCCTGGGCGGTAACGCTCTGGATTTCGTTCACCGTCGCGTTGATATCGGCCGTCGAGGCGGTCGTCCTCTCGGCCAGCTTGCGCACCTCGTCAGCCACCACGGCAAAACCCCGACCCTGTTCCCCGGCGCGCGCCGCTTCAATGGCTGCATTCAGCGCCAGCAGGTTGGTCTGGTTGGCTATATCGGCAATGACGCCGGTGATGTCGCCAATCTTCGCAATAGACAAATTCAGCTGGGCAATGGTCTGGTTGGAGCGAGTCACCGCCTCGACAACGCGCGTAGTCGCCGCCATGCTCTGGCTGATGTTGTGATTGCTCGCCACCACCTGTGCCTGCGAGTCGCGTGCCGCGGAGGCCGTATCGGACGCGTTGGCCGCGACCTCCTGGACCGACTGGCTGAATTGCTCGGTAGCAGCGGCAACGCCTTCGACACTGGCTTGCTGCCGCTCTGACTGGACCGAAACGTCGCGCATCTGCGCCTCGAGCAGATGACTGCGCTGCTCGATCGCCCGCGAAGCCGTACTGATTTCGTCCAGCATCGCCTTGAGCGTTCCCTGCATCGTCGCCAAATTGCACATCAGCCGCCCCGTTTCATCGCGCCCCGCAATATCGATTTCCTCAGTGAGCCTGCCTTCAGCGATGTGCTCAAAATGCGAAATCGCCCGGCGCAACGGCTTGACGACGGCCGACACAAGCAAGGCACCGCCGACGAAGGCAACAAGCGCAGCCAGGAGCAGCAGTCCAATACTGAAATTGCGTACGGATTCGTAATGCGCTCTCGCCTCGGCGTGACGGGCCTCTGCGTCATTTGCCAATTGCTGTATCAGCGCATCGCCATCGCGCTTGAGTTCGACGTAGAGCGGATTGATCTTGAGCAACAGAAGGGAATTGGCTTCGTTGAACTTACCCTCCTTCAGCAAGCCACGCGCGACATTGACGCCCTCGCTCGAGAAACGCTCACGGGTCTTACCCAGCTTTTCGAGCAGCGCCCGCTGTTGCTCCGTCAACTTGAGTTTTTTCAGCGCATCCAGTTCTGCATTGATCACCTCGCGATTCTTCAAGGTGTTCTCGATATGCATGTCGAGCGGGTGGTCATGCAACTTGGCGTTCGGATTGGCCGCGTCGTGCTGCAACCCCAACATGATTTGCGAGCGATTGTCGGCCAGCAGGAACAAAATCTTGTTGACGCTGTTCGAGGGCAGCAAATTCTCACGATAGACCGCATTCAAGTCATCGTTCGAGCTTGCCAGGCTACGTAAACCGACAAATCCCACGAGACTCATCAACGCGACGAGAACACCCAGTGCCGCCCACAGGCGCGGACCGATCGCCAAGGTGCGCCGGCCGGTCGCCGGCAACTTTCCCGAAACGCCGGTCTGGCGGTAAAGAGCCTCGGCTGCGGCCCTCTTCTCGACCGGCAGCGGTGTGCGAACCG
>CAMKYP010000141.1 GCA_946477505.1 uncultured Dechloromonas sp.
GTCTTGCTCGAAACGCCGCTTGGCATCGGCCTGCTTGACGACCGCGACCTGGCCGACTTTCTGTCGGCCTGCCACGACCAGGACGGAAACCCCGCCGCCGATAACCTCCTTGCTGGCCTGATGGAAGGCAGGGAAACGGGGGTATTCTGGGGGAAAATTCCTGTTCGGCCGATTCGCTCGGAAACCGTAGCCCGGCGCTACGGTTTCAATCCTGCCCCGCAACCCTGAAGCCCCGGGGCAGCCCGTGGATATCTACACTTAGCGCCCGACCGCCTTGGCGCCAGCGGTGGCGATCTGCTCGTCCTGATCGGCACGTACGCCGGAAACACCCACGGCACCGATCACTTCTCCATTAACAACGATCGGCACCCCGCCCTGCATGAAGATATACCCTTCGGCCGACAACAAGGCCGGCCGCCCCTTGTTAACCGCATCCTCAAGCGCCGCGCTCGGACGACGGAAAAGTGCCGCTGTCTTTGCTTTGCCAACGGCTATATCGACACTGGGACGCTGAGTGTTGTCGAGTCGGTCGACACTCAAGGGATAGCCGGCATCATCGACTACCGCGATAACCACATTCCAGTTATTGGCCTTGGCCTCGGCAGTTGCGGCAGCCACGGCCTTACGGGCCTCAGCCAGCGTCAGCGCCTTTTTATCCACCAATTGGGCCTGGGCGGCAAAAGGCGTGGCGAACAACAGCGACAGCGCGATCAGTTTGCGTACTTTCATTGAATTGTCTCCTGGGATTGAACCACCGGGTTATCGTAGCAATCGAGACCAGGCGGCAAGTGCCCTCCCGGCTCGGCATGCACTATAGCGAGAAAGTCACGACAACCCACCCCGGGAAAACCAGTACCCTTATCGTTCCCGTCAGTTCTGGCCCTGGGCCTGTTGCCAGGCATGAATTTCCGGCAGGGTATTTTCGGCATCCTCGTACAGAGCCACATCGGCCTGTAGTAGTAGCTTGCGCTGCCTGGGGCTCAGTTTCCGGGGGAAAATCGGCACCAGTTCGACCACCAGATCACCCGCTTCATGTTTGCCCCGCCCAGGATAGCCTTTGCCGGAAATCCGCACCAGGCGGGATTCCGGGAAACCCGCTGCCAGCGAATAATCGAAAAGCCCCGTCAAGGACGGCAGCTCGATGGTGCCCCCCGCCATCATGGCCACGGCACTGACCGGCATCGAGAACTGCAGGTCGCGGCCACACAGCCGATACAGCGGGTGAGAACGGATGACGAGCGTCAGGTAGAGATCGCCCGCCTGCCGCACCGCATCACCCGGCTCGCCCTGCCCGGCCAGGCGCAACTCGTCGCCCGGCAACATCCCCGGCGGAATGGTAATTTCGAGACTGACATCGTCGGCATCGCGACCACTGCCATCGCAGGCAGGGCAAATCCGCTCGGTAAACAGGCCGCGCCCATTGCAGTCGCCACAGCGCACCAGAACCCGATCGGCGTCGTGAACGCGTCCGCTGCCATGGCAGGCGTCGCAAAACCGCGTTCTGGACATGCCGGCCTCCCCGCTGCCGTCGCAGGTCCCGCATGGCTTACCACGTGAATAATGCACCGACTTTCGGCAGCCTGCGGCCGCCTCCTCAAGACTGAGCTCGATATTCAGCCGAATGTCAGCCGCCCGGAGAATCGTCTGCTCCGCGTCCCCTGCGGCTTCTTCATGCTCCCTTGAATCCTCGTCGACAACCTCCGGATCGTCAGCCGCCCTCAACTGCTCGTAGGCTGCGCTGATTTCCTTGAAACGCTCGGTTGCGGCAGGATCGGCATTGCGGTCCGGATGCCAGCGCATGGCCAGCCGGCGATAAGCGCGTTTCCAGTCATCGGGACCGGAATCCCGCGAAACGCCGAGTACGTTGAAGGGATCGACTTCCATTGCCGGTAGGCTCACACGGGAGTCCTGCAAGATGCAGGACAAGCAGCGGATATGCGACGTTTCACGAAGATTTCAAGCACGCTCGGCAAGCTCATGCCACGTCACGAAACGCGATACCCTGTCGATCCTTGGCCGACAACCGTGGGAGTCCCTCAAGCGGCCATGCAATGGCCAGATCGCTATCATCCCAGGCGATGCAGCGCTCATGTTCGGGGGCATAAAAATCGGTGGTCTTGTACAGGAACTCGGCGACATCCGACAGCACCAGAAATCCGTGTGCCAGCCCCGGCGGCACCCATATCTGCCGCTTGTTTTCGGCGGAAAGCCGCTGCCCGACCCATTGCCCGTAAGTGGCCGACCCCTTGCGGATATCGACCACGACGTCAAAGACCTCGCCTTGTACAACGCGAACCAGTTTGCCTTGCGGCTGCTCGACCTGATAGTGAAGGCCGCGCAAGACGTGGCGAACCGACCGCGAATGATTGTCCTGCACGAAATGCGCCCTGACCCCCGTCGCCTCAAAAAAAGACTTCTCGTTGTAGCTCTCGAAAAAAAAGCCGCGCTCGTCGCCGAAGATTTTCGGTTCCAGCAACAACACATCGGGAATGGCCGTCGGGGTCGCGCGCATCAGAAGACGCGCTCCCGCAGGAGCGACACCAGATACTGGCCGTAGGGATTCTTGAGCATCGGTTGCGCCAGCTTATCCAGTTGCCCCGCATCAATCCATCCCTTGCGATAGGCAATTTCTTCCGGACAGGCCACCTTCAAACCCTGCCGTTTCTCGATGGTCGCGATGAATTGCCCGGCTTCCAGCAGGCTCTCGTGGGTGCCGGTATCCAGCCAGGCATGGCCGCGCCCCATGACCTGCACGGTCAATTGCCGGCGCTCCAGATAGACCCGATTCACGTCGGTAATCTCGAATTCGCCACGCGCGGACGGTTTCAGGTCCCGGGCGATATCGAGCACCTGATTGTCATAGAAATAAAGCCCGGTCACCACGTAGTTGGATTTCGGATTGCTTGGCTTTTCTTCCAGGGTAAGCGCCCGCCCGGCCGCGTCGAATTCCACGACGCCGTAGCGCTCCGGATCCTGCACATGGTAGACGAAGACCGTTGCCCCTTTTTGCTGGGCACAGGCCGCCTCGACGTCGTGGGCAAATTCGTGACCGTAGAAAATATTGTCGCCGAGCACCAACGCACAATTGTCGCGACCGATGAAATCCCGGCCGATGACGAATGCCTGCGCAATACCGTCCGGTGAAGCCTGAACGGCATAGGTCAGATTCAAGCCCCACTGGCTGCCATCGCCGAGCAATTGCTCAAAACGAGGCACATCCTGCGGAGTCGAAATAACCAGAATATCCCGTATCCCCGCCAGCATCAGCGTACTCAGCGGGTAATAGATCATCGGCTTGTCGTGAATCGGCAGCAACTGCTTGGAAACGGCCAGGGTCACCGGATACAGACGGGTACCGGATCCCCCGGCGAGGATGATGCCTTTACGCATGCTTTTCCTTAACTGACACACAACTCACGAAGCATATTGCCGAACAATCCAGTCGCGATAGGCCCCACTGGTGACATTGGCGACCCATTCCTGATGCCCGAGATACCACTGCACCGTCTTGCGAATCCCGCTCGCGAAGGTTTCCTGTGGACGCCAGCCCAGTTCGCGCTCGATCTTGCCGGCATCGATGGCATATCGACGGTCGTGTCCGGGACGATCCGCCACATAGACAATCTGACTGGCGTATGAGGCGCCGTCCTGATGCGGACTCAGTTCATCCAGCAGTTCACACACCAGGCGCACGACATCGAGATTGGCCTGCTCGTTCCAGCCGCCGACATTATAGGTTTCGCCAACCGCCCCTGCTTCGAGCACACGGCGAATGGCGCTGCAATGATCCTTGACGTAAAGCCAGTCCCGAATCTGCTGGCCGTCGCCGTAGATGGGCAAGGCCTTGCCTGCCAGGGCGTTGTGAATGACCAAGGGGATAAGCTTTTCCGGAAAATGGAACGGCCCGTAATTGTTCGAGCAATTTGTCGTCAAAACCGGAAGACCGTAAGTGTGATGGTAGGCCCGGACCAGATGATCACTTGCTGCCTTGCTCGCCGAATACGGACTGTTCGGCTCGTAGCGATGGGACTCCGTGAATGCCGGTGCATCCGCCGCCAGCGACCCATAAACCTCATCTGTCGAGACATGCAGGAAGCGGAAAGCCTCGCGCCCATGGTTCGCCAACCCGTTCCAATAGGCCCTGACCGCATCCAGTAGGCGAAATGTGCCGACGATATTGGTCTGGATGAAATCTTCCGGACCATGGATGCTGCGATCGACATGAGACTCGGCGGCAAAATTCACGACGGCCCTGGGCTGGTGCTCCGCCAGCAAATGAGCGATCAGGTCCGAATCCGCAATATCGCCGCGCACGAAGACATGGCGCTCGTCTCCATCGAGCGAGCACAGGTTTTGCAGGTTTCCGGCATAGGTCAACTTGTCCACATTGACGACCCGCTCGCCGCTGCCGGCCAACCAGTCGAGAACGAAATTGCTGCCGATGAATCCGGCTCCGCCGGTTACCAGAATGGTCATGTCGCTAGCCAATAGTGGAATTTCGGGAATTATCGTTCAGCCACGCCCCTACTGCCCAGCCCTCTCCTGGACCAGGCTACGCAGTTCCGCCACCTCGGCCTCCAGCGCAGCGACACGAGCGCGCAATTCGTCCATGTCGTCCGCCGATCCGGCAACCGCCTTGCCACCAGCCTGCAGCGTTTCGCCGCTCCCCTGCCCGCTGAGCAAATGCATCCAGCGATTTTCGCGTGCACCGGGCAAGCGAGGCAGCAAAACGACCAAGGCGCCTTCGGCGCGGCCCGCCAACTCGTTAAGGAACGCCTCGACCGACGAAATATCGGCAAAGCGATGCAGGCGCTCGCAATTCAGGCGCAGTTCTCCTGCCGTCTGCGGACCGCGCAGCATCAACACGGCAAGCAAGGCGGAAGCCTGGGTGGGCACGCCCAGCACCTTTTCCAGCAGATGCTCGAAACGGCTGACCCGGCTGCCGCTGACTTCGCGCACCAGGCCATGATCTTTCAGGGTATCCAGCGCCACGAGTATGTCGGCCTCGCTTGCGTCGATGACCGGATTCCGGCTGGATTTCTGGTTGCAGCCGGACTGCAGGGCATTGACCGAAAGCGGGTAGGTGTCGGGTACGGTCCTCTGTTTTTCCAGCAAGGTTCCGAGAATGCGGGTTTCAATCAGTGTGAGTTCGGGCAGCGAATCGATCATGGATTGTCCTGAGTATTACCGGGATGCGTTGAGGCCGCTCTGTTGCGAGACGTGTCGCACAACCAGGCATGGTAGATTTTCAAGGCCACGTGGGCATCGTTGGCGGCATACAGCATCTGGCGCTCGTCCAGATGGCGGTTGGCCCAGTTACTGGTGCCCACCCTTTTCGACTTAATCAGCTTCTCCCCAAAGTAGTGGGCCACGGCAACCTTGGCGCCCACGGTTCCGCGATGCCCGGGACCGCGCAACATCTCACCGAGATCGAGTACGCGATTCAATTCGATCCCCAGGCGCGATTTCAGCGCGCTACGATCGTTGCCCAAGCCGAAACCGACCTTGATGACATCCCCGCTTTCCAGCACGTCCTTCAAGGCCGCGTGATTCGCCTCGCACCAGATGGGAAAAAGATAAACCTGCGACTCGGCAGCCAGTTGAACCAGATGCGGGCCGGTGGACACCTCGCCTTTGCGGAAGGTCGGCTTCGACTCGGTATCGAAACCGACCACCGGTGCGGCCAGCAGTATGGAACGCGCAGACCCGGCCGCCTCGGGACAATCGACCATGGTGATTTCGGCCATGGAAACCCCGCGGTAGAACGGCAGTTCGCTGTCGGCAATTTGACGACGATTGAGTACCACGTCGCTCATCGCATGACTTCCTGGCGATGCTCGTTCGACGCCCCTGAATGCATCGCTGTATCCTTCGCAATTTGAACAGACGCCAGTGTATGGGATCACACCGCCAACCCGGAATTTTTGCGCGATTTTTCACACGGCTTTTCCGCAAATCGCCAGCACTCGACGAATACGGTCGCGCCAGGAAGCTGATCGCGGCAATCGACAGGGGCGGCATTCCGCTCAACACCCCCAGAATCAATGCGATTGCCCGTGACCTGGGCTTGGAGGTCTCAATCAGGGCGGAACCCGACAAGACGCTTCAACGCATCCGGGACGCCTTGGCCCGAGCCCCGGCCCATGACTAGCAAAACCTGGTTTCTCTACATCATCGAATGCGCGGATGGCAGCCTCTATACCGGCATCGCCGTTGATGTCGAAGCACGCTACACCGCCCACTGCAACGGCACCGGCGCCCGCTACACCCGGTCGCACCCGCCGGCCCGACTGCTTGGCTTCGAGCCCCACCCTGACCGCTCCTCGGCGTCGAAGGCCGAATACCGAATCAAACGGCTGAGCCCGGCGGAAAAGCGGAAATACGCGGCGACGCTTCAGGGCAAACCCTAGAAACAAAAAAGCGCCCGAAAGGGCGCTTGATTGCATTTACTGGCAGGAATCCAACAATTTGTTGGCGGAGACGGAGGGATTCGGCACAGTCTCCACCAACACAACGAAAAGCCCTTAACTATCAATACCCTGCACGCCAGACGGCGGCTTAAAAAACCAACTTTGGATCACCTGTTTGGATCACTTTATGGATCACCAAACGTTGGATTGAGCCGATGTTACCGTAACACCTGAAAGTTGCAAGGCTACTGAATCAAGCAACCAAACCTACGATTGACTTCGGTAGGAAATAAGCATAGACTGTAACCGTCGCTAAAGACGATTTGCCCACCGAAGTGGCTACAAGGTGAGGCACAGTGAGGTAGAGCTAGAGCCACATATACACTAGCTAAGTGAGGTGCTTCGATATAGAAGCTCGAAATCTGATAGGTTTCGCGGGCGTCACTTCGACAAGAAACATGGAAGCCACCCTTCGGGGTGGCTTTCTTTTTATCTGAAGATAATTAAATGGCAACCCTACCCCCTCACGGCGACAAGTATGATTTCTACTCCGCAAACGGGGTTATTGATTTCGCATATTTCCCAAATGCCATTCTGAGTGATATAGGTATAGATGGTATAGATATACCTATACGTCTACAACGAGGCGATGCTGGTTTTGGTGCGGTTCATATTGTACGAGAGCATGGACGCTGGCTGGACTTGCACAAACTCGATGCAGTATCAATGGTATGGCTAAAGCTCCAAGGCAATGGGAAAATTTACACGACCGAAGAGGATGATAAGTTAAAAATTAACTTATATTTGCACCCCAAAGCCCTCCTCGTATTAAGATTCATCCCAAAAAAAGAACCGTTTTTTACAGTAGTCACCACTTATCTACCTGACGGGGGTTTGGATGGAGATGAACTAGGTCATTACCCAGGCCACGGAAATAACACAACACCAACATTTACTCTCCCGGAACCAAAGAAAAAACCTACGGTTATTGTCAAAAAGAAACGAACCTTCACAAAACCAACAGAATAATAAAAATAACACTTGTAGTATCTATTATCGGTTTATTAATATAAGAAAATGACCGATAAGAAAAAGACACCCACCAAGAAACCACCCGTGAACACAAAAAAGCATGTGATTGTGTTCGACCATGCACGCGTAGACCCATCGCATTGTTTGACAGATGGGTTGTTCAGGCCACTAAAACGACAGTCCTTTAAGGGGCTATCCTTAGATGTACGGTACAAGTACAAAGAGTACACATTCTGGTGGCGTAACTACTGCCCACTCAATATTGCAGACCAATCTGTATTCTTAGCAGTACATAGGCTTGCATCTGAAAAAGGCCGCGTTACACGTGTTGGCCCAAAGGAAGAAAGCGACCTTATGAAATCTGTAAGGGATGCTTTAGAACTAGAGTATCAAGCATCAGACCAAGATGTATTGGTACTTGAGACGACACAATATGAAATCTCTCAAGTTATGGGTGTTACCGACTCGGGTGCCAATTTCAAACAGATTAAAGAAAGTTTGTTCAGAATCTCGGGGGTTAGTTTTGTTATTTATAAAGGTGAAGACGAAAGTAGCGCGTTTTGGAAAGCCAATTTGATTGGAAAGATGGCTGGGATTGATGGAAAGATTATGATTTCTATCAATCCAATGCTTAGTAAAGCACTTGCTGGGGGACAATCAACTTTTGTAGATATGCGTGAACAGCGGCATCTAAAAGGCGAGGTGTCAAAACGCTTACACGTGTGGCTATCAAGTTGGATTAAAAATGGTGAATCGAATAAGATTAAATTAGACCTGTTAGTTCCTCATGTCTGGGGAGATAATTGCGAAAAGGCCAAGCTTCGATTGCGACGTTTTTATCTACGAGATGCAATAAACGAAATTAATTCACTGGATGGCTGGGAGTGTTTTGAAGACAAAGAGTCAAAATTTGTGAGCATCAAACGTCCAAAATTACAATAAAATAACCGTACTTTCAGACACGATTTTTACCGGAGTTTCAGAAACGCACTACCGGAGTAACGGAAACGCACTACCGGAGTAACGGAAACGCTTTACCGGAGTTTCAGAAACGCCCCCATTTTTGTCTTCCTACTCTTTCAACGATTCCAGGAGCAAAAAATTTCCTACTATAGTTACTAAAGGACTCTCTGAACAACCGGCCATTTACTGGTAGGTCGTCATAAAAGCGATGAG
>CAMKYP010000142.1 GCA_946477505.1 uncultured Dechloromonas sp.
ACCTGATCGAGGGCATCCTTGCCGGCGCCGCGATCGATCGAGATCATCTTCATGGCGGCCAGGCCCCAGCCGATGAACGGCACTTTCAGCAATTCCTTCTTCAGCACGAAGACGCAGTAGGCGCCATCGGGAACGCAATCCTGCAGGGTCATCGTTTCCCAGGCCGACTGGTGCTTGGCGAGAATGACGCAGGGTTCGGCTGGCATGTTCTCGCGGCCGATGACCTTGGGGCGGATGCCGAGGATGTGCTCGACGCCGAACTGGGTGCCCAGGCGCCACAGCTTGCCGAAGCGATACGCCCAGATGCCGCGCAGCACCGGTCCGGCGATGACCACCAGCGGTGCGGTCAGCACCGACCAGACGATGGCGTAGGCCATGAACAGGGTCGAGCGGATGGCGTTCATTTCTTGGCCTTGGCGAGAATGTGATCGACGGCCGCGGCGAGGTCGGGAAATTCCAGCGTGCCTTCCGGCAGGCCGCCATCGGCCTTGGTTTTTTCGCCCTTGCCGGACATCACCAGCATGGGCTGGCAGCCCAGTACGACACAGGCCTGCAGGTCACGCAGCGAGTCCCCGATGGCCGGCACACCGGTCAGGTCGATGTTGAGCGTTTCCGAAATGCGCTTGAACATGCCCGGCTTCGGCTTGCGGCAGTCGCACTTGGAGTCCGCCGCATGCGGGCAGTAGAAGATGGCATCGATCTGCCCGCCCTCGGCGACCACCGCCTTGTGCATTTTCTTGTGGATGCTGTTCAGGGTGTCCATGTCGAACAGGCCACGTCCGACGCCGGACTGGTTGGTCGCGACAACAACGCGGTAACCGTTCTGCTTCAGCCTGGCGATGGCCTCCAGGCTGCCCGGGATGGGCTTCCACTCTTCCGGGCTCTTGATGAACTGGGCGGAATCGAAATTGATCACGCCGTCGCGGTCGAGAATGACGAGCTTGTGGGGCATGGCGACCTCCCTGTTTCAGGCGGAGAGTTTCGACAGGTCGGCGATCTGGTTCATCGCCGCATGCAGCTTGGCGAGCAGGCCGAGGCGGTTGGCGCGCAGGGCCGGATCGTCGGCGTTGACCATGACCCCGTCGAAGAAGGCATCGACTGGGGCGCGCAGGGCGGCCAGCGCCGTCAGCGACTCGGTGTAGTCGCCGGTGACGAAGGCGGCATCGGCGCGCGGCACGACATCGACCAGCGCGTCGTGCAGGGCGACTTCGGCGGCTTCCTTGAGCAGCGCGTTGTCGACCACGGCGTCAACGGTGCCTTCGACCTTCTTCAGGATGTTGCCGACGCGTTTGTTTGCCGCAGCCAAGGCGGTCGCCTCGGGCAGGGCAGAGAAGGCGCGCACGGCGGCCAGGCGCTTGACGATGTCGCCCAGACGCTGCGGACGTTGCGACACCACGGCGTCGACTTCCTGGGCGGTGTAACCTTGCTCGCGCAGGTTGCCGGCCAGGCGGTCGTAGATGAAATCGGCCAGGGCGTTGATGTTGAGCTGGAAACCCTCGATCCCGTTAAAGCGGGCGAAGGTGGCATCCAGCAACTGATACAGCGGCAGGTCGAGATCGCCCTCGGCCAGCATGCGGATCACGCCCAGCGCATGGCGGCGCAGCGCGAACGGGTCCTTGTCGCCGGTCGGGATCTGGCCGATGCCGAACATGCCGACCAGGGTTTCCAGCTTGTCGGCCAGCGCGACGACGGTGCCGACGCGGCCGCGTGGCAGGCTGTCGCCGGCGAAGCGCGGCTTGTAGTGGTCCTCGATGGCATCGGCGACGTCGGCGGCGAGGCCGTCGTGCTGGGCGTAGTAGCGGCCCATGATGCCTTGCAGTTCGGGGAACTCGCCGACCATGTCGGTCAGCAGGTCGGCCTTGGCCAGCACGGCGGCCTGTTCGGCCTGCTGCGTCAGCGCGCCGCCGCCGAGGTGATCGGCGATGGCGCGGGCGATGGCGGCAACGCGCTGTACGCGCTCGCCCTGGGTGCCCAGCTTGTTGTGGTACACGACCTTGGACAGGCCGATGACGCGGCTTTCCAGCGATTTCTTGCGGTCCTGGTCGAAGAAGAACTTGGCGTCGGCCAGGCGCGGACGGACGACGCGCTCGTTGCCGCCGATGACGGCGGATGCATCTTCCGGGCTGATGTTGCTGACGACGAGGAACTTGTTGGTCAGCTTGCCGGCGGCGTCGAGCAGCGGGAAATACTTCTGGTTGGCCTTCATCGTGAGGATCAGGCATTCCTGCGGTACGGCGAGGAATTCTTCCTCGAACTGGCCGACCAGCACGTTCGGGCGCTCGACCAGGGCGGTGACTTCGTCGAGCAGGGCGTCGTCTTCGATCGGCCGCAGCGGAGCGGAGCCATTTTCGCCGGCCTTGGCCGCCGCGGCTTCGAGCTGGCGCACGATCTCGGCGCGGCGCTCGGCGAAGGAGGCGATGACCGAACCATCCTTGAGCAGGGTGGCGGCATAGCTGTCGGCGTCGGCGAAGACGACCGGATCGACGGCGGCTTCAAAGCGGTGGCCCTTGGTGGCGCGGCCGGAGTTCATGCCGAGCACCGCAACCGGCACCACATCGCTACCGTGCAGTGCAACAAGTGCATGCGCGGGGCGCACGAAATTGACGGTGCTCCAGCCATCGGCTAACTGGTAGGTCATGACCTTGGGGATGGGCAGCGCGGCAAGCGCAGCTTCGACGGCCTTCTGCAGGCCTTCGGCCAGCGTGGCACCCTTGGCCAGGCTGTCGTAGAACAGGATGTCGGCCTTGCCGTCATTCTCGCGGCGCAGGCCGGCGACGGCGGAGGCGTCGGCGCCCAGTGCGGCGAGCTTCTTGAGCAGGGCCGGGGTGGCGTTGCCGCTGGCGTCGAGGCCGACGGCAACCGGCATCAGCTTCTGGACGACCGGCTTGTCGGCGGCGACTGCCGAAACACCGGTGATGTGGGCGGCCAGGCGGCGCGGTGAGGCGTAAGCAGTTACGACGGCGTTGTCGCCGGCCAGGCCGTCCTTCTTCAGCGAGGCGGAGAGCGCAGCGGAAAAGGCTTCGCCCAGCTTCTTCAGCGCCTTGGGCGGCAGTTCTTCAACGAAGAGTTCGACGAGGAGATTCTTGGCGGTCATGATCAGGCTGCTTTCTTGGCGTTCTGTTCTTCGAGCTTGGCCAGCACTTCGGCGGCCCATTCCTTCGGCGCCATCGGGAAGCCGAGGCGGGCGCGGCTGTCGAGGTAGGCTTGCGCCACGGCGCGGGCCAGGTTGCGGATGCGGCCGATGTAGGCGGCGCGCTCGGTCACCGAGATGGCGCCGCGGGCGTCGAGCAGGTTGAAGGTGTGGGCGGCCTTGAGTACCTGTTCGTAGGCGGGCAGCGCGAGTTGGGCACCCATCAGGTGCTGGGCCTGCTTTTCATGCGCGCCGAAGGCGTGGAACAGGAAGTCCACATCGGAATGCTCGAAGTTGTAGGTCGATTGCTCGACTTCGTTCTGATGGTAGACGTCGCCGTAGGTCAGGCCGTCCGTCCATACGAGGTCATAGACATTCTCGACGCCCTGCAGGTACATCGCCAGGCGTTCGATGCCGTAGGTGATTTCACCGGTGATCGGCTTGCAGTCGATGCCGCCGACCTGCTGGAAGTAGGTGAACTGGGTGACTTCCATACCGTTCATCCACACTTCCCAGCCCAGGCCCCAGGCGCCCAGGGTTGGGTTTTCCCAGTCATCCTCGACGAAACGCACATCGTTCTTCTTCAGGTCGAAGCCCAGCGCTTCCAGCGAACCGAGATAGAGCTCGAGGATGTTGTCCGGCGCCGGCTTGAGCACCACCTGATACTGGTAGTAGTGCTGCATGCGGTTCGGGTTCTCGCCGTAGCGGCCATCTTTCGGGCGGCGCGAGGGCTGCACGTAGGCGGCCTTCCAGGGTTCCGGGCCGATGGCGCGCAGGAAGGTGGCGGTGTGGCTGGTGCCGGCGCCGACTTCCATGTCGTACGGCTGGAGCAGGGCGCAGCCCTTGTCGCTCCAGTATTGCTGGAGACGCAGGATGATTTCTTGAAAGCTCGGTTTCTTGCTGGTCGTCATCGGACGCACTCGATCTTGATTCGAAACCTCCGATTTTACTTGCTTTTCCTGGCGCTGTTCAGGGCTTCGACCGGGCTTGCGAAATGCGAGCGTCACTCAATGGTTTGCGTCGCTATGAATTTTGCGCGCTGGTTTTCTATCGCATGGTGCCATCGCTGCGTGCCAATTTGGCTTGCCGGCGGTGATCAATCTGCCGGGTATCCTGACGGTGCTTGAAGACGGTGACGAGATCGAAGTGAATGGCTGGCTGGGAAGGGTAAGCCGGTTGTGGTGTTGTCGCGACGCAACATGCGATCCGCTCGATGACCGGCTGTTGGTTGACCTAGATCAACTAAATCAATAAACTGGCTTCGTGTTGCGGTGCAACATCGGCTGCGTGACGCCTGTCTTCTTCTCGTTGCGCTTTCGGGAAAACCTTCCTCTCCCCGCTTTTCGCCGATGTCGTGCCCCCCTGTAACCGTTCGCTGCGAGGTCGTTTTTCGCAGTGGCAACAGTCAAGGAGGTCGCATGAACGCTACGACCCTTACTTCGCCTTCTCCGCAGCGCGTTTTCGCGTTGGTGATGGCGGTTTTCCAAAAGTTGCTGATGGCTGCCGGCGTGGTTTTCATTGCCGGGGTGATCGGCGTCCAGAGCGGATTCATCGGCCCCGACCTGCCGTTGATCCAGAAATTGTGGCCGGCCGAAGCGCCGGCCGACGAAGTCGACGTGGTCGAGGCTGAGGAAGATGCTTCCGCCGAGGAGCTGGCTCCGCGTCTGCGCGGCGCCATGGATTACGTGACCCGTCGCTACAAGGTGTCCACCGAGGCGGTGATGCCCATCTTTGCGACGGCGCAGAACGTCGGCCGAGAGTTGCATATCGACCCGCTGCTGATCATCGCCGTCATCGGCGTCGAGTCGGGGTTCAATCCCTTCTCGCAAAGCGTTTTTGGCGCCCAGGGTCTGATGCAGGTGGTGCCGCGCTTCCATCAGGACAAGCTGCCCGAGGAGAGCGCTTCCTTCCTCGATCCGATCACCAATGTTCAGATCGGGGCGCGGGTGCTGAAAGAGTCCATTCGCCGGCAAGGCGGCCTGGAAGAGGGCTTGCAGCAATTCGGCGGCGCCCTCGGCGATGCCGGCCGGCGTTATGCTGGCAAGGTGTTGGCCGAGCGTCAGCGTCTGGAGCAGGCGGCACAGCGTTTGCGCGCCGCCTGATACCCTGCCGGTCGCGGGAACTCCTGCGGCGCAGCAGGGTCGGAGCAGCATCCCCACGATACGTAGAAGCCATGGAGCAAGCCCGACTGTCCGTAGCCACCCTGGCGGGTGGCTGTTTCTGGTGCCTGGAGGCCGCCTTCGAGCAACTCGAGGGTGTCGTATCGGTGCTGCCCGGCTATATGGGTGGCCATGACCCGCGCCCGAGCTACGAGGCGGTCTGCCGAGGCAGCACGGGGCATGCCGAAGTGGTGCAGCTCCGATTCGATCCGGCCATCATCGACTATGAAACGCTGCTGGCGGCGTTTTTTACTATCCACGACCCGACGACACGCAATCGCCAGGGGCACGATGTCGGTACCCAGTACCGCTCGGCGATCTATTACCACGACGACGTGCAGCGGGTGACGGCCGAGGCGATGATCGCGCGCCTGAACGCCGACGGAGTCTGGTCGGCGCCCATTGTGACCGAGGTGACGGCAGCGACGACCTTCTTCGAGGCCGAGGAATACCACCACCAGTATTTTCGCCGTAACCCGTACCAGGGCTATTGCATGGCGGTCGTCGGGCCCAAGGCGGCCAAGCTGCGCCAGGCCTTCGCCGACCGCCTCAAGGCGGTCTGAATGCGACGCCGCCGCCGGGCGGCCTGCTGCCGCTGCCCGTTAACCATGGTGGTGCGGAAATTAGTCGTTATGACTCGTTTTGGTGCGGCGCAGCAATTCCCAGCTGGCGATCAGTGCAAGCGGTGAAAAGGCCCCAGCCGTGACGCCCAGGAAGAGTTCGGTCAGTCCGCCGTCCATGATGTTTGCTCCTGCAGAGGGTTGATGCCTTCTTCTCTGCACGGACCGTGCCAGCAATGAAGGCTAGGGTCGTCGGAGGAGTCCGGCGACAAGCAGCAGCGCCATCAGGGCAATGGCCGGCCAATCGCCCCATTGGCCATAGGGCGTGATGCCACCAAAGGCTTGGACGCTGCCGTTCAGCACGCCGGTTGTAAACGGTGGCAAGGCGGCCTGAACCGCGCCATCCGGGGCGACGATGGCGGTCATGCCCGTGTTGGTGGCGCGCAGCATCGGGCGGCCGGTTTCCAGCGCACGCATGCGGGCGATCTGCAGGTGTTGCGGCTGGGCCAGCGAATCGCCGAACCAGGCGGTGTTGGACAGGTTGGCCAGGATGCCGGCGTCGGGCAGGGCACGGATGATCTCACTGCCGAAGACATCTTCGTAGCAGATATTGGCCGCTACGCGCTGCCCGGCAACGGCCAGCGGCGCCTGCTTGGCCGGGCCGCGCGAGAAGGACGAGGCGGGAATGGTGGCATAGGCCATGAACCACGCGAAGCCGGGCGGGATGAATTCGCCGTAGGGCACCAGATGGCTCTTGCTGTAGACCTGTAGCGGAGAGGAGCCGAGGCTGATGGCACTGTTGTAGTAGGCGATGTTGTCGCCGGTCAGCGTGCCGAGAATGAGGTCGCCCTGTTCCCGGCTGGCCAGCGCCTTCAGCGCATCGATGAAGGCTTCCGGCAACTGGTCGAGGAAAACCGGGAACGCGGTTTCCGGCAGCAGCGTCAATTGCGCCGGATTGGCCTCGATCAGGTCGCGATACAGGTTCAGCGTGCGGATGAAGGCTTCCGGCCGGAATTTCATCTCCTGCGGGATATTGCCCTGGATCAGCGCAACGCTGATTGGCGCGCCCTGCGGCGTGGTCCAGGCAATCTGGCGCAGCCCGAATCCCACGGCGGCGAGCAGGGCCAGGAGCGTTATGCCGACGCGCCAGCGCAGGAGCAATGCCCCGCTGAGAGCGACCAGCACGGATAGTCCGAATACGCCAAGCAGCGGCGCAAAACCAGCCAGTGGGCTGGGCGGCGTTTGCGAATAGCCGAGCGCCAGCCACGGAAATCCGGTGAACAGCCAACTACGGATCCAGTCGCCGGCAGCGAGCAGGGCGGCGAAGAGGGCGGCCTGCTGCCAGAAATAGACCGGTTGCCAGCGCTTGAATACCCAGCCGGCCGCCATCGGAAACAAGGCCATGACCGTGCAGAACAGGAAGGCGGCCGGCCCGGCCAGCCACCAGGGCATGCCACCGAACACCGACAGGCTGACATAGACCCACGACACGCCGCACAGGAAGAAGCCGAGCCCGAACGAAAGTCCGGTCAGCAGCCCTTGCCGGGGCGTGGCGGCGCGCAGCAGTAACGCGAAGAAGCCCGCCCAGATCGCCGGCGCCAGCCAGAAAAGTTCGAACGGCGCGAAGCACAGCACGCCGAGCGCGCCCAACAGGGCGGCCAGGACAACGCGTGCCGGCAACCGCTCAGGCAGTCTCGTCAGCACCGGTCTGCGGTTTGGGTGGGTCGACGAGCAGGGTGTACAGGCGGCGGCTGTCGGCGCGCAGTACCTGGAAGCGCATGCCGTCGATGTCGACTACCTCGTTGCGCTTCGGGACGCGGCCCAGATGGCGCAGCACCAATCCGCCGACGGTGTCGAATTCGTCGTCGGAGAAGGTCGTCGAGAAGGCTTCGTTGAAGTCCTCGATCTCGGTCCGGGCCTTGACGCGGTAGCGGCCGGTCGAGTCGAGGCGGATGTTGTCATGCGCTTCGTCGAAGTCGTATTCATCCTCGATGTCGCCGACGATCTGCTCCAGGACGTCCTCGATGGTGACCAGGCCGGCGACGCCGCCATATTCGTTGACCACGATGGCCATGTGGTTGCGCGAGACGCGGAACTCGCGCAGCAGCACGTTCAGGCGCTTCGATTCCGGGATGAAGACAGCCGGGCGCAGCCAGTCGCGCAGGTCGAAACTTGCTTCGGTATGGATGCGCAGCAGGTCTTTGGCCAACAGGATGCCGAGCACGTTGTCGCGGTCGCCGTCGACCACCGGAAAGCGCGAGTGGGCGGCTTCGATGACGATTTTGACGATCTCGTCCAGCGGGTCGTCGACGTCGATGACGTCCATCTGGGCCCGGGGAATCATCACGTCGGTGACGCGAGTGTCGGAGGCGGCGAGCGCGCCCTCGATGATGGTCAGCGCATCGGCGTCCATCAGGTTGCGCTCGTAGGCCGAGTGCAGGATTTCAAGCAGCTGCTCGCGATCTTCGGGTTCGCGCAGCAGCAGGGAAGTCAGGCGTTCGATGAAACTCGGTTTACTGTCAGAGTCCATAGTGTTTAGGCGGCACGCTCCCCGGCGTAGGGGTCGGGGTAACCCAGTGCAGCGAGAATCTCCCTTTCTTGATCTTCCATGTCCTGGGCCTCGTCATCGTCTTCGTGGTCCCAGCCTTGCAAATGCAGCATACCATGCACCGTCAGGTGCGCGTAGTGCGCATCCAGCGGCTTGCCTTGCTCCTGCGCCTCCCGAGCCACGACGCTCGGGCAGATGACCAGGTCGC
>CAMKYP010000143.1 GCA_946477505.1 uncultured Dechloromonas sp.
CGTCATTTTCTCAAATTGCGCTGCATGATGGGCGCTTATGCAGAGTTTCCCTAAGAATCGGAAGAATGGAGGAGCAAAATATTTCGTTGTGCTTTCGGGCAATTTCCGATTTTTCTGGGATTGATTTTATCGCATTGGAATTCTTTAGACTAAAGGCATCTGAGGCGCTAGGTGAAGTCTTAAGAAGGAGAGAGAACAACAAGGCCAACAAGGACATTGTTAGCAATTATTATTTTAGCCGTTAGTGAAACCCTCTCCGTTACGCCAATCGAAATGTACCCCAGCCATTTTGGCCAATCCAACAATATACCGTTGGCCACTGAGTATAGTCATATCGAATTCCCCCCTCACCTGCGCCATCAATTTACGGATGGCAATCATCGCCACGGAGATATTGCACCCATGAATCATCTCGATACTTCTGTGCAATCACATCAACCGCACTGCTCAGTAAATCTTCCGAAACAACAAAGGCGGTATCGCATTCAGGACAATTAACTTTTCCATCATAATCAAGCAATATACCAAGCAATAGCCGTTCCTCCGATTCGCAAAACGGACAGCGATGTATCAAGCATGCTGCACGGATTAATTGGGACAACATTGGAAGATCACTCATTTTCAGTTCGAGGATTGGCAAAAAGTGGCAGTAGCCATACAGAATTGCATCAGTTTTTCGAAACGATCTTATTGGCTCGTGGCAACAAGGTTCTGATAATTACTGACTCTCCGCCATATCCCATCCGCTTACGATGCCCGGCAGAAATCAAGAATTAAAATGTTCGCCGGCAATCGATTGGAAAATGCTCAATGGGAATCAACTATCTAGACAGAAGCACTTGCTATGCGAAACCCCTATTGGGGACGCAATTTGGACCTTCCAGTTGAAGGCGATGGTTGCCGCCCTGAAACTTTTTCGGGGATTTAGCACTCTTAGCCAGCGAGTGCTAAAATATGTATGAACCTTGAAGGAGGACTTAACGCTATGACCCGTGCTTTGACTCTTCCCATCCCATCGACAGTCGGGAATATCGACGCCTACATCCAGGCGGCGAACCGTTATCCGATGCTGTCCGAAGCGGAGGAAGTTCGACTGGCCGAGCGTTTCCACAACGAAGGCGATGTGGAGGCGGCGCGTCAGCTTGTGCTTTCTCACCTGCGCCTCGTCATTTCCATTGCACGCGGCTACCTTGGCTATGGCCTGCCGCACGCCGACCTGATTCAGGAAGGCAACATCGGCCTGATGAAGGCGGTCAAGCGCTACGATCCGACGCGCGGCGTGCGGCTGGTGTCCTTCGCCATGCACTGGATCAAGGCGGAGATTCACGAATACATCCTGAAGAACTGGCGTCTGGTCAAGGTCGCCACGACCAAGGCACAGCGCAAGCTGTTCTTCAACCTGCGCAGCCTGAAAAACGACTACGAGGGCGTCGATACCCTGTCCGGCACGCAAGCCGCCGAGGTTGCCGCCCGTCTAGGCGTCAAGCAGGAAGAAGTCGTCGAGATGGAAACCCGGCTGTCCGGACGCGATCTGGCGCTGGAAGGCAATCCGGACGACGGCGAGGAAGCTTTCGCACCCATTGATTATCTGGCCGACTCGCGCTACGAGCCGACCCGGGTACTGGAAAGCAAGGCGCAGGCCTATCAGCAGAACGAAGGCCTGCACGCCGCGCTGGAAGGACTTGACCCGCGCAGCCGCCGCATCGTCGAGGCGCGCTGGCTGAACGAAGGCGAGGCGGCGACCTTGCATGAGCTGGCCGCCGAATTCGACGTATCGGCCGAACGTATTCGCCAGATCGAAGTCAAGGCGCTGCAGAAGATGCGTGGTTTGCTGACGGCCGCCTGAACCGGAGTACAGCCCGACAACAAAAAAGGGAGCCTAGGCTCCCTTTTTTAACGTCCGTCGCTTCAGTTCTTTTTCTTGGCTGCCTTGCCTTTGCTTTCCGCAAGGTTGCCCTTGAAGTCGTTGTCGACCAGCGGCGGTGCGTCGACCTGCGGCACGTGGCACTGAACACAGTTATGACGGGCGGCCGAGGCTTCCGGCAAGACCTTGCCCTCGCGGTCGAGGAAGTGGCTGTCGCCAATTTTCGGCGCTTTCTTCTTCTGGTAATTCGCCGCGCTGTGGCAGGTCATGCACTGGTTCTCCTCCAGCGTGATCTCGTCGAAATTTTCGACGGCATGGGGGATGACCGGCGGTTGCTCCTTGAAGGTCCGCGCCACCTTCTCCTGCCCACCCGGCTTGCCGCCCAGGTATTTTTTGGCCTCGGGTGCCTGATCGACGGAAGCGACATCGCTGCCGCGCATCGCCTTCGGCGCCTCCTGGGCGAAAGCCGGTGACGCAAACGCCCAGCAGGCGACGGATGCCAGAACGGCGCAGGACAGCTTCAGGGTGTGTTTCATGATGGGCGCTCCTCCTCTAAGACTCGATCATCACTTGGCTCCGGACTGCACCCTGATGGAAGCAGTTGAAGCCGGGTTATTGCCGCGTAGTCCGAAGTTGAATACATCCTTCGAACAGACATCGATACAACGTCCACAATTGGTGCAATTGGCAGCCAGAATCACCGGGCCGACACCCTTGCCCTCGCCCTTGAGGGCGGGACGGATGACTTGTGGCTCCGGGCAGACTTCGAAACAGTCCATGCAATCATTGCAAGCACTGCGCTTGCTGGCCGAAACCCGTACCGGGCTCCACTTGCCGAGCAGGCCGTAAAAGGCGCCCACCGGGCAAAGCCGTCCGCACCAGCCGCGATTCATCACGAACAGATCGAACAGGAAAATGGCCAGAACGACCATCCAGGCTGTTCCGATCCCGAATATCAGGCCGCGATGCAGCATGGAAACCGGGTTGATCAGCTCCCACAACACGATACCGGTCAGTGCCGAACCCAGCAGGGTCATGCCCAGTATCCAGTAGCGCGTCTTGGCCGACAGGCTGCTCGCTCCCTTGATGCCGAGCCGGTCGCGCAGCCAACCGGCGGCATCGGTCACCATGTTGATCGGGCATACCCAACTGCAATAGACGCGGCCACCAACCAGTAAATAGAAGGCGATGGCAATCGCGACGCCGATCAACCCCAGCTTCTCCGGCACGTTGCCGGCCACCAGCGATTGCAGCGCGACATAGGGATCGGTCAGCGGCAGCACGTTCAGGGTATAGCTGTAATTCAGGTTGCCCTTGACGATCCAGAGTCCGGCTAATGGCCCGACCAGAAACAGCGCGAGGATGGAAAGCTGCGACACGCGACGCAGGAGCAGCCATTTGTGGGCACCCAGCCAGCCCTTCTCCTCGATTGCTTCGGCACCGATACGTTTCTTGTGGGCGGCCCGGCTCATGGCTTACCCCCCAGGCCGGGCGGCAGGCTGGGAATGGTCACCACCTCCTGGCCCGACATACCGCGCATGGCCTCGGTCTGCCCCGATGCCGGATCGTAGTGGCCGGGGAGCCGCGCCCCTTCCGGCAAACGGTCCGGCAGATCGACCATCTTCGATTCGTCGATCAGCGAATGTCCGGCCTTCTTCTGCTCTTCCCAGCCCAGTCGGTAGTGCTTGCCAAGTTCGCCCTTGGCCAGCTTGGGCGGCAGGATGCGGATGGCGGCCTCTTCCAGCACACAGGATTTCTCGCATTTGCCGCAGCCGGTGCAGTGTTCGGAATGCACGGTCGGCAGGAACATGGCATGGCGCCCGGTGCGCGTATTGGGCTGCATATCGAGCGTGATCGCCTTGTCGATGACCGGGCAGACGCGGTAACAGACATCGCAGCGCAGGCCGAGAAAATTGAGGCAGGTTTCGTGGTCGATGAGCACCGCCACGCCCATCTTCGCCTTGTTGATGTCGGTCAGGTCATGATCCAGCGCCTTGGTCGGGCAGGCCTTGACGCAGGGGATGTCCTCGCACATTTCGCAAGGGATGTTGCGGGCGGTGAAATACGGGGTACCGGTCGCCACCGGCGCCTCCGGCTTGGCGAGTTCCAGCGTGTTGTACGGGCAATCGCGCACGCACATGCCGCAGCGTATGCAGGCACCGAGAAAATCCGCCTCGGCCAAGGCGCCGGGCGGGCGCAGGGCCAAGGCGGGCAGTGCCTTCGACTGTTTGGCATAAAGGCCAAGCCCCAGTCCCAACATGCCGACGCCGCATGCCATCTTGGCGGAATCGAACAGGAACTGGCGGCGGGCCGCACTATTTTTTGGGGGTATTGCCGTCATCTCTCATCTACTCTGCAGTTCAGCCAGCGCCGGACGGGCCCCTTTTCCCGTCCGGTACCGGCACTCCCTGATTAGCTTGTTGTTCCCTTACGCCTTCACCACCTTGCAGGCGCACTTTTTGTAGTCCGTCTCTTTCGAGATCGGACAGGTCGCGTCCAGCGTCAGCTTGTTGATCAGACGATGCTCGTCGAAGAAGGGCGCGAAGACCAAGCCGAGCGGCGGCTTGTTGCGTCCCTTGGTTTCGACGCGCAACTGGACTTCGCCGCGCCGGGTAGCCAGCTTGACCACGTCGTTGCGGACCAGGCCACGCTTTTTCGCATCTTCCGGATGCATGTAGAGCACCGCGTCCGGCATCGCCTTATACAGCTCGGGCACGCGGCGCGTCATCGAACCGGTATGCCAGTGCTCCAGCACGCGCCCTGTACACAGCCATAGGTCGAATTCGGCATCGGGCATTTCAGCCGCCGGCTGGTAGGGCAACGCGAAAGCAACGGCCTTGCCGTCCGGATGACCATAGAAACGCACGCCTTCGCCCTTCGGAACATAGGTATCGTACCCCTCGCGGAAGCGCCACAGCGTTTCCTTGCCGTCGACCACCGGCCAGCGCAGGCCGCGCGCCTTGTGATAGACGTCAAACGGGGCCAGGTCGTGGGCCTTGCCGCGACCGAAGGCGGCGTATTCCTCGAACAGGCCTTTCTGGACGTAGAAGCCGAAGGACTGGGACTCGTCGTTCATGTAGTCCTTGAACGCGTGTGCATTGACCTTCCTGACTTCGTCCAACCCGAACTTGTTGACCTGACCGTTGGCAAAAAGGACATCGAACATCGTCTTGCCCTTGTATTCCGGATTCTTGTCGAGCAGTTCGGCCGGCCAGACCTCCTCGATCTTGAAGCGCTTCGAGAACTCCATGTACTGCCACAGATCGGACTTGCCCTCGCCCGGTGCCTTGACCTGCTGGCGCCACATCTGACCACGCCGCTCGGCGTTGCCGTACATGCCTTCCTTTTCCATCCACATGGCGCAAGGCAGGATCAGGTCGGACGACATCGCGGAAACCGTCGGGTAGACGTCGGACACCACCACGAAAGCCTTGGGATTGCGCCAGCCCGGATAGATTTCGTCATTGACGTTCGGGCCGGCCTGCATGTTGTTGGTCGTCGACGTCCAGTAGAAGCCGAGTTTGCCATCCTTCAGCGCGCGGCTCTGGGCCACGGCGTGCAGGCCGATCCAGTCGGGAATCGTTCCAGCCGGCAGCTTCCACAGCTTTTCCGACAACTCGCGATGCTTGGGATTCATCACCACCATGTCGGCCGGCAGACGGTGGGCGAAGGTGCCTACCTCGCGTGCCGTGCCGCAGGCGGACGGCTGGCCGGTCAGCGAGAACGGCCCGTTGCCCGGCTCGGAAATCTTGCCGACCAGCAGGTGCACGTTGTACATCATGTTGTTCACCCAGGTACCGCGGGTGTGCTGGTTGAAGCCCATCGTCCAATAGGAAACGATCTTGACCTTCGGGTCGGCGTAGGCCTTGGCCAGCGCTTCGAGGTTTTCCTTGGGCACGCCGGAAATCTCGTGCGCCTTGTCGAGCGTGTATTCGGACACGAAGGCTGCGAACTCGTCGAAGGTCATCGGCGTCGCGTTGTTCGGGTTGCCCTTCGGTTTGCCGTCCTCGCCCGGGTAGCCGTTGTTCATCGCTACCTTTTCCAGCGGGTGATTCGGGCGCAGGCCGTAGCCTATATCGGTGACGCCCTTGGCGAACTTCACGTGCTTGGCGACAAAATCTTTGTTCACCGCGCCGGTCGTGATGATGTGGTTGGCGATGTAGTTGAGGATGGCCAGATCGGACTGCGGCTTGAAGATCAGCGTGTTGTCGGCCAGCTCGCAGGAGCGGTGGCTGAAGGTCGACAGTACGTGAATCTTGACGTGCTTGGCGCTCAGCCGGCGGTCGGTGATGCGCGCCCAGAGTATCGGGTGCATCTCGGCCATGTTCGAACCCCACAGCGCAAAAACGTCGGCGTGCTCGGCGTCGTCGTAACAGCCCATCGGCTCGTCGATGCCGAAGGTACGCATGAAGCCGGCCACGGCCGAGGCCATGCAGTGGCGGGCGTTCGGGTCGATGTTATTGGAGCGGAAACCGGCCTTGAACAGCTTGGCGGCGGCGTAGCCCTCCCACACCGTCCACTGGCCCGAGCCGAACATCGCGATATTGCGCGGCCCGCCTTCCTTGAGCGCGGCCTTGCACTTCTCTTCCATGATGTCGAAGGCCTGCTTCCAGGAAATCGGCTTGAAATCGCCGTTCTTGTCGTACTTGCCATCCTTCATGCGCAGCATCGGCGTCTGCAGGCGGTCTTTGCCGTACATGATCTTGGAAAGGAAATAGCCCTTGATGCAATTCAGGCCGCGATTCACCGGCGCTTCCGGATCGCCCTGGGTCGCCACGACACGTCCGTCCTTGACCCCGACCAACACGCCGCAACCGGTACCGCAGTAGCGACAAACCCCTTTGTCCCAGCGTATCCCGTCCCCCGCTTTCTGCTGGGCCATAGCCAAGCCGGGAACGGTAATGCCGGCAGTTGCGGCAGCAGCCGCCACCGCGTTGCTCTTGATGAAATCACGCCGGGTCAGTTTTACTTGCATCATCTCAGGCCTCCTCGTCTGGATCGGATTCGTACTGGTGGTACACCAACGAGGCCGAGAGCACGCCCGGCATCCGGTGTATCGCTTCAAATGTGGTGACCGTAGCGCCTTCCGATGCACTTTCGATGGACACGATGATGCGCCCGTCGTCATTGACGACATGAACCTCCACGCCTTCGAGTAGCCGGAGTTGTTCGGCCACCTGTGTTGCGTCATCCGGCAAGGCACCGATGATGACGCTGGAAATATTGATGCCTTGGGAGGCCTTCATGTCCATGCTACGCCCAGTCAGTTTGATGTCAGCTCGGGCAGGCTACGCTCCTCAGGGCATGCTTCTTTAGCGCAGATCAAATCCGGCAAAATACCCCTGCAACTTCTAATGAAATGTTGACGGGGATCAAATACGGGGCAATACGCGTCGCGCGTTGGCCGTCGTTGCTGCAACGACAGCGGGGCGGGTGATGCCGCGCAAATCGGCCAGCACATCGGCGATTGCGAGCAACTCGGCCGGGGCATTGCGGCCGCCATTCAACCAGGCGGGGGGAATATCCGGGGCATCCGTTTCAAGGACGATAGATTCCAGCGGCAACTCGGCAGCCAGAGCCCGGATGCGGGTCGAGCCGATATACGTCATCGCACCGCCAAAACCGAGGACGAAGCCGAGTTGGATGAAGGCTTCGGCTTGCTGACGGCTACCGTTGAAGGCGTGGGCGATGCCGCCGCGCACCCGGAAACGGCGCAATTGCTTCAGGACCGGATCGACCGCCCGCCGCACATGCAGGACGACCGGCAAATCGAATTCGCGGGCCAGTTTCAGCTGTTCGACAAAGAAGAATTCCTGGCGCAAGGGATCGCCGTCGGTCACGTAATGATCGAGACCGATCTCGCCGACCGCGACGGGGTTTTCGTCCGCCAGCCAACGGCGCAGCGTCCCCAGATCGCCCTCCGCCGCCTGTATCACGTAAAGAGGATGAATGCCGTAGGCCGCCGCGCAGCCGGCGTATTGCGCCACGGTCTGCCGTGTCTTGCCAAAACCGGCGACCGTGACCGCCGGCACGACCAGCTTCGTCACGCCGGCCGCCAGGGCCGCTGCATGCACCTCGCGCCGGTCGCCGTCGAATTCGGCCGCGTCGAGATGGCAGTGGGTATCGATCATCCGCGCAGGAAGGGAAAATCAGGGTCGGGCAGCGTGCCGCTCATCATCTCGGCCAGCGCCGCCGCCGAGCCGCAAGCCATCGTCCAGCCCAGCGTGCCGTGGCCGGTATTGAGCCACAGGTTGGCGAAACGCGTCCGCCCGATCAGCGGGACGTTGGAAGGGGTCGCCGGGCGCAGGCCGCACCAGAAAGCCGGCTCGCCCACGGTCCGCAGGTGTGGAAACAGTTGTCTTGTCCGGTCGATCAAAGCCTGGCAACGCACCGGGTTGAGGTCGAGGTTGTAGCCGTTGAACTCGGCTGTCCCGGCGATCCGCAAACGATTCCCCAGCCGCGAGAAGACCAGCTTGCGCTCGTCGTCGGTCAAGCTGACCGACGGCGCATGGCTGTCATCGTCCAATGTCAGCGTCGCCGAATAACCCTTGGCCGGATAAACCGGCACGGAAACGCCGATGGGCCGCAGCAGGAGCGGCGAATAGCTGCCCAATGCGACGACGTAGGCATCGGCCGTCAGCAATTCGGGTGCATTGCCGTTGTGCACGACCATGCCAGCCACTTTGCCGGCACGCGTGGCAATCCGCTCGATCGTCGTTTCCATGCGGAA
>CAMKYP010000144.1 GCA_946477505.1 uncultured Dechloromonas sp.
AAGCACCTCTACGGCGGCCTCGGCCAGAACCCGTTCAATCCGGCGATGGTCGCCTTCGCCATCTGCATCGTCTCCTTTCCGGCGCTGATGTCGCAATGGCCGAGCGTCGGCCTGCAACTGCCGCTGGCCGACCAGATCAACGTCATTCTCGGCCTGGCGCCGCGTGTCGATGCGCTGTCCGGCGCCACCCCGCTCGACGCCATGAAGACGGCCCTCAAGCTGGGCGAAGGCAGCCAGGATGTCGCCGCCTTGCTGGCCAACCAGGACATCTACGGCAATTTCGCCGGCCGCGGCTGGGAATGGGTGGCCTTGGGCTACCTGATCGGCGGGCTGTGGATGTGGCAGCGCAAGCTGATCACCTGGCATGTGCCGTTCGCTTTCGTCACCTCGCTGGTCGCCATTTCCGGCGCCCTGTGGCTGGTCAACCCGGCCCAGTTTGCCAGCCCGCTGTTCCACCTGCTGTCCGGCGGCGCCATGCTCGGCGCCTTCTTCATCGCCACCGACCCGGTTTCCGGCTGCACCACGCCGCGCGGCAAGCTGATCTTCGGCGCCGGTGCCGGCCTGCTCGCCTATATCATCCGCGTCTTCGGCGGCTATCCGGACGGCGTGGCCTTCGCGGTGCTGCTGATGAACCTGTGCGCACCGGTCATCGACCTGCTTACCCAGCCTCGCATCTTCGGCATGAAGGATACCGGCAAGGGAGGCGAGGCATGAGCGCGGCCCGCGAATTCACCGCTTCCGGCATGGCCGTTCGCACAGCGGCCATTCTGTTCATCTTCGTCATCATCTTCACCGGGTTGCTCTCCGGTGCCTACCTGTGGACCAAGCCAGCCATCGAAGCCTCGGCAGCCGAGGAAAAGATGAAGCTGGTCGACGAGGTCCTACCGCGCAGCGAGTACGACAACAACCTGCTTACCGATACCGTCACCCTGCCGGCCACCGCCGAACTCGGCCTGGCCGACCCATCGACGCTCTACCGCGCGCGCCTGGGCGGGCGGGCGGCGGCGCTGGTTTTCGAGACGGTGGCCCCGGACGGCTACGCCGGCAAGATTCGCCTGATCGTCGCCATCCGCGCCAACGGCGAGCTGGCCGGCGTCCGCGTCACCCAGCACAAGGAAACGCCGGGTCTGGGCGACTACATCGAGGTCAAGAAGGACAAGAACAAGGCCCGCCCGTGGATCACGCAATTCACCGGCATGTCGCTGGCCCAGGTGACCGACAAAGAGTGGAAGGTGAAGAAGGATGGCGGCAAGATCGATTATTACGCCGGTGCCACTGTCACCCCCCGCGCCGTGACCAAGGCCACCCTCAAGGCGGCGCACTGGGCCGCAGCCAATCTTGATCGCCTGTTCGCCGAAGGAGGCGCCCAATGATCACCCGCGAAGAATTCCGCACCATCGCCGGCAACGGCATCTGGAAGCAGAACACCTCGATCGCCCAGATCCTCGGCCTGTGCCCGCTGCTGGCCGTGACCACCAACGCGGTGAACGGCATCATGCTGTCGCTGGCGACGATCATCGTCATGGCGCTCTCCAACGTCGCCGTCGCCTCGTTGCGCAACCTGATCCCGCACGAAATCCGCATCCCGGTCTTCATCCTGATCGTCGCTGCGCTGGTCACCGTCATCGACCTGCTGTTCAACGCCAACCTGCACGAGCTCTACCTGGTACTCGGCATCTTCATTCCGCTGATCGTCACCAACTGCATCGTGCTCGCCCGTGTCGAAGCCTTCGCTGCCAAGAACCCGCCGCTGCAATCGACTTTTGATGGTGTGTTCATGGGTGTCGGCATGCTGTGGACGCTGGCCCTGCTTGGCGGCATGCGCGAGTTTCTCGGTAGCGGCACGCTGTTCGGCGGTATCGACATGGTCTTCCCCAGCCTGCACCCGATCCAGGTTTTGCCGGAAAGCTATCCAGGCTTCCTGCTCGCCCTGCTGCCGCCGGGCGCCTTCATCCTGCTCGGCTGCATGATCGCCTGGAAGAACTGGATGGATGCCAAGGCGGCCGAACGGGCCCGCCTGAAGCCGCCGACCCCGGTCGCCACCGCCGGCTGCCACTAAGTCGCGGGCCCTGCGGGGCCCATGTTTTTTCCCATGCGTATCGAAACCATCCGCCAAGCCCTGTACGCCGCCGGCGCCAAGGATTGCCATGCCGACCGCGTGCTGCGCGCCTGGACGCAAGGCCAGGCGCTCGACAGCGGGCCGCGCCACCAGCCGGCTGCCGACTTTCTCCCGCTTGGATTGCGCAACGCCCTTCCCGGGCTCTCATCCCAGCTGAACGGGCTGGCACGCATCCGCTCCGAGCATGCCGGCGAGGATGGCGCCCGCCTGCTCGTCGAACTCGGCGACGGCCAGCTGGTGGAAAGCGTTCTGCTCCCGCGCGACGGCCTGTGCATCTCGACCCAGGTCGGCTGCGCGGTCGGCTGCACTTTCTGCATGACCGGCCGCGACGGCCTGCTGCGCCAGGTCGACAGCGGCGAAATGGTCGCCCAGGTGGTTCTTGCCCGCCGCCAGCGCAAGGTGAGCCGCGTGGTCTTCATGGGCATGGGTGAGCCCTCGCACAATATCGACAACGTGCTCGAAGCCATCGACATCCTGGGTACCCATGGCGCCATCGGCCACAAAAACCTGGTTTTCTCAACCGTCGGCGATCACCGCGTTTTCGAACGCCTGCCTGCCGGGCGCGTTCGCCCGGCCCTGGCCATTTCGCTGCATACGACGCGCCCCGAATTGCGCCGTACCCTGCTGCCCAAGGCGGCGCCGATCGACCCCGGCGAACTGGTCGAACTGGCCGAAGCCTATGCCCGCGACACGGGCTACCCGATCCAGTACCAATGGACCCTGATCGAAGGGGTCAACGACAGCGAGGCGGAAATGGACGGCATCGTCCGGCTCCTGACCGGAAAGTACGCGCTGATGAACCTGATTCCCTACAACACGACCGCCGCGCTCGACTATCGGCGTCCCCCGGTCGAACGGGTGACCGCGCTGGTACGCTACCTGCACGCGCGCGGTATCCGGACGACGGTACGCAATTCGGCCGGGCAGGATGTCGACGGCGGCTGCGGACAGCTGCGCGCCCGCAATCTGGAGACGCCCCGGAAATCCCGGCCGATTCACCCCCTCCGTCCCATCTCGCCAGCAAGCGGCTCAGCCTCCTGAGTCGTCCTCGACGACCCGGTTCTTTCCTGCCCGCTTGGCCCGGTAGCAGGCCTCGTCGGCACGACGCATCAAGCTCATTTCGTTGTCGTCGGCACGACAGAGCGCAACGCCGATGCTCACCGAGCAGGAAATCGTCCCCCCGGCGGGCGACGGCGTGCTGACCAGGGCAAATGCCCCGCGCAGACGCTCGGCGATCAGCAGTGCGGCCGGCCCATCGGTTTCCGGCAGCAGCACCACAAACTCCTCACCGCCGTAGCGAAAAGCCGAATCGGAACGGCGCAGGCATTGATGGATGGCGTTGGCCAGGCTTTGCAATACCCGGTCGCCGCCCAGGTGGCCGTGGTTGTCGTTGACGGCCTTGAAGTTGTCGCAGTCCAGCGCCAGCATCGCCAACGGCCGGCCGTAGCGGGTCGCGCGATCGATCTCGACCGGCAACACCTCGCGCATGTGGCGCGAGTTGAACAGTCCGGTCAGCGGATCGGTCTGGCTCAAGGAGCGATAGCGTTCCTCGCTGTCGCGCAAGGCCTCCTCGACCCGCCGCCGCTCGGTCACGTCCTGCAGGGTCTCGATCGCGCCGATGACCTTGCCATCCGCATTCCGCAATGGCGCAGCCGTGAAGAACAGCCAGCGGCCACCTTTTCCGACATTGGGAAAGAAATCCTCGGCTTCGTAGCCGCCGTTGATCAGGGAGGAGCCGCGGAAGCGTCCGTGGTACAGGCGGTCGACCTCGCGCTCCCCGACGCCGTCGACGATCAAGTCGGCCAGGATCGCGCGCTGCGCAGGGTAGAAGCTCTTCCAATGATCGCGGGTACCGATCACCTCGCTCGCCGGAAGCCCGCTCAAGGCCTCGCAGGCACGGTTCCAGTGCGTCACCACGTGATCGGCATCGATCACGATGGTGGGGACGGACGATCCATCGACCACCTGCGCCAGGTAAGCTTCCTTGTCGCGCAAGGCGGCCTCGGCCCGCCGGCGCTCGGTCACGTCCTGCAAGGTTTCGATGGCGCCGACGATCCGCCCGTCGGCATCGCGCAACGCTGCCGCGGTAAAGAACAGCCAGCGGCCACCTTCGCCGAAAGCCGGAAAGAAATCCTCGGCTTCGTAGGCATCGGGAATCAACGCGGATTTCGAGAATTTGCCGTGATAGTAGCGGTCGACGCCATCTTCGAGCACGCCATCGACCACCAGATCGGCCATAATCGGACGAGCCGAATCGTAAAAGGCGCGCCATTGCTCCGAACGACCGATCATTTCCGCTGCCGGGACACCGGTCAGCACGGCACAGGCGCGATTCCAGTGGGTGACTTGATGATCCGCGTCGATCACGATGGTCGCCACCGGATTTCCCTCGACCAACTGGGTCAGTGCGACACCATTGTTTGCGCTCGCGTGCGGCATGAGGAAACAGGCCTCTCTGTCGGTTAGAATTGTTTGTACAAATATCGCGCAGGCGGCGCCAAATAACAATCACCCGCATTGACTACCCGTGAAAAAAGCCCAGATCGAGCAGTTCTACACCCGCTTGCGCGAAGCCAACCCGGCACCGACGACCGAATTGCACTACGCCACCCCGTTTCAGCTGCTGATTGCGGTCATTCTGTCCGCCCAGGCAACGGACGTCGGCGTGAACAAGGCGACCGCCCGTCTTTTCCCGGTCGCCCCGACACCAGAGGCCATGCTCGCCCTCGGCGAAGAAGGGCTGCTCGAGTACATCAAGACCATCGGCCTGTTCCGCACCAAGGCGAAAAACGTCATCGCCACCTGCCGGATGCTGCTCGAACTGCATGGCGGAGAAGTTCCGGCCAATCGTGAGGCTCTGGAAGCCTTGCCCGGCGTGGGCCGCAAGACGGCCAACGTCGTGCTCAATACTGCCTTCGGGCAGCCGACCATCGCCGTCGATACGCATATCTTCCGTCTTGGCAACCGAACCGGGCTGGCCCCCGGCAAGACGGTGGTCGAGGTCGAGCAGAAGCTGCTGCGCGTCACGCCGGATGAATTCAAGAAAGATGCCCATCACTGGCTGATCCTGCACGGCCGCTATATCTGCAAGGCGCGAAAACCGGATTGCGCACGCTGTGTCGTGATCGATCTCTGCGCTTTCCGGGGTAAAACGGCATGAAGGTAGCCAGCGGCCTGGCCACTGGCGCCAGGCCGGTTGCCGAGCTGGCCCAGGAGGCTGTCGCCAATGCCTTGGCCGTCGCCGGTGTGGACCGCGCCGACAACGTACTGCTCTTTCTGAGCCGCGACTACGCACGCAACCCGCAACCTGCCGTGCTGGCCGCAGCCCGGGCGGCCGGCTGCCTGTCGGTCTGCGGCTGCACCGCCAGCGGCCTGCTCACCGAACGCGGCTGGCAATTGGATCAATCGGCCGCCGCCGTGCTGATACTCTCGGCAACGGATTTTGCGGCACCGCCCGACGACTTGCTGCTTTCGTTCTCGTCCCACAGTCTTTTGCCCTTTGGCTGGCAGGCCGATACACCACGCGCCGGCTTTCTCGACTCCGATGGCATGGCCTGGTCCCATGGCCGGGTTGCCGAGCAGGGCTGCGCCGAACTTCGCCTGCCAGGTGTCCGCGCCCGCCCGATCCAATCCACCGGCATGCGCATCCTCGGTGAGGCACAAAACGTCGAGCAAAGCCGAGGTTACGAACTGCAGCGGGTAGGAGGACATCGTGCCATCGACAGCCTGCTCCGAGCGCTCCCTCCCGACTTGCGCGAACATCCGCCCTGGCACCAGATTGCCGTGCTGCGCCACGCAGCGGAACCCGGGATAGCCATCCTGGCTGCCAATGGCGATGGCTCGCTGATGCTGGCCGAGGCGCTCGCGCCCGGTGAGCCCATCGTCTGGGCCATCCGCCAGCCGCTGGCGGCCGAACAGGAAATTCGCGCATTGTTCGCCAGCCAGCGCGAGATCCAAGCCCCGCCGGCGTTTGCGCTGATGTTTTCGTGCATCGGCCGCGGACCACTCTTTTACGGCAACGATGACCGCGACCTGCTGGCCTTTCGCGAACGCTTCCCGGATACGCCACTGCTCGGCGCCTACGGCACCGGACAGATCATTCACCGGGCCGGCAGCAACCAGTTGTATCACAATGCCGTCCTGACCTTGCTTTACGAAAGCGCCCATGTTTAATCCGTCCCGCGAACAGGTACGCCGCTTCTTCTGCGACGCCTGGAAAAAACACCTCGACCGTTTGCCCCTGGTTGGTGCCGAAGTCACGGCTGCCGACATCGCCGCCCGACACCCGGAATACCATGCGCTGCTAGGCAATCCCGACGCAGCGGTGAATCAGGAATGGGTGCCGGAAGGCGGAGCGATGAATCCCTTCCTGCATCTATCGCTGCACCTGGCGATCCACGAGCAGGTGAGCATCGACCAGCCGCCGGGCATCCGCCTGGCCTTCGAGCAATTGCGAGCGCGCATGGATGCGCACGATGCGGAACACGTCCTGCTCGAATGCCTGGGCGAGACGATCTGGCAGGCCCAGCGCAACGGCCAGGCCATGGATGCCATGGCCTATGTCGATGCCGTACGCCGCAAGGCCAGTATGATTTAAGCGTTGATTGTTGGCATCGCTTGCCAGCTACCAGCGACTTGCAACGGCTCTCAGCCGTCGTCAGAGGGCGGGGCGACCTTGATGACCTCTTCAAGAGAGGTCTGCCCCTGGGCAACCTTCAAGGCGCCGGAAATGCGCAGCGGTCGCATGCCTTCGCGAAAAGCCTGCTCACGCAACTTGGGTATCTCGGAAATCGGCTTGATCTGCTTGCGGATTTCAGGCGAATTGAGCAGCACCTCGTAGATGCCCACGCGCCCGGTGTAGCCCGTCATCCGGCATTCGAGACAGCCGACCGGCTGCCATAGTTGCACCGGCTCGGCCGATTTCCACGGTGCCACCAGCGCCCGCCAGGCGGCCCGCTGATCCTCGGTAATCGGCATCGCCTTCTTGCAATGCGGGCACAGCGTACGCACCAGGCGCTGGGCCATGACGCCGAGCAGGGTCGAATTGATCAGATAGGCCGGCACTCCGAGATCGAGCATGCGGGTGATTGCCGACGGCGCATCGTTGGTATGCAGCGTGGACAGGACCAGATGCCCGGTCAGCGCCGCCTGGATGGCCATTTCGGCAGTTTCCAGATCGCGGATTTCGCCGATCATCACGATATCCGGATCCTGGCGCATCAAGGCGCGCACGCCATCGGCAAACCCGAGGTCGATGGCGCGGTTGACCTGCATCTGGTTGAAGGCCGACTCGACCATCTCGATCGGGTCCTCGATGGTGCTTACATTGACTTCCGGCGTCGCCAACTGCTTCAGTGTGGTGTACAGCGTCGTTGTCTTACCGGAGCCGGTCGGGCCGGTGACCAGGATGATGCCGTTCGGCGACGTCGTCATCTGCTTCCAGCGTGACTGGTCGTCATCGGAAAAACCGAGCGAACGAAAATCGCGCACCAGCACTTCCGGATCGAAAATACGCATGACCAGTTTTTCGCCGAAAGCCGTCGGCAGTGTGGACAAACGCAACTCGACCTCCTGCCCGGCCGGCGTCCGCGTCTTGATCCGGCCATCCTGCGGACGACGCTTCTCGATGACGTCCATACGGCCGAGCAGCTTGATGCGGCTGGTCATCGCGTTCATCACCGCCATCGGGATCTGGTACACCTGATGCAGCACGCCATCGATGCGGAAGCGGACGATGCCCAGGTCGCGCCGTGGTTCGATGTGGATGTCGGATGCCCGCTGGTCGAAGGCGTATTGCCATAACCAGTCGACGATGTGAATGATGTGCTGATCGTTGGCATCGAAGGTTCTGTTCACCTTGCCCAGTTCAACCAGCTGCTCGAAGCTGGACAGGCCGCTCGTCACCTCGCCGCGCGCCGCCGCCTTCTTGACCGACTTGGCCAGGTTGAAGAACTCGACCAGATAACGCCCGATATCGTCCGGATTGGCCATCACCCGACGGATTTCCTTGCGCAGGATATGCTGCAGCTCAACGACCCATTCGCGCACGAAAGGCTCGGCCGTGGCGATCACGACCTCGCGCGTCGTCACCTGGACAGGCAGGATGCCAAAGCGGGCTGCATAGGCACTCGACATCACCTCGGCAACCCCGGTGAAGTCTATTTTCAGCGGATCGATGTGCAGGTAATCCAGACCGGTGCGCCCGGCCAACCACTCGGTCAGGTTTTCCAGGTTGAGCAGTTGTGCGGGTGCCTTGTCGCTACGCCATTTCTGGTCGGCGATAACGATCAGCGGATGAGTCTTGCCACCATGCAGACGGCGTTCGCTTTTCAGGGTATCGGCCGCTTCGCGACCAACGAGGCCATCCTCGACCATCCAGTCGACGACCTCGGCGAGAGTCAGGCGATGTTCGCCTACATTCCTGTCATTCATGCGCGGCAATATAGCATGCGGG
>CAMKYP010000145.1 GCA_946477505.1 uncultured Dechloromonas sp.
CTCATTTTCTGCAGATGTTCTTTCTGGAAACCGCAGGAGTCGCAGCGATATTCGTAAATCGGCATCAGAGTCCTCCAAAACCTTGAATTATAACCGAGAGTTCAGGTCGGTTATATTGGGGCCGATTTGCCGTTTTCAACCGATCATGCCGAGATAGGCGCTGGTAATCTGTGGTCCCCAGAAAAGAGCGATTGCCCCGGCTGCAGCAAGGTAGGGGCCGAACGGAATGGGGATGTTTCGGCCGTGGCGTGCGGCGACGATCAGGGTGATGCCGACTGCTGCACCGACAACAGAGGAGAGCAGGATGATGGCCGGCAGCATTTGCCAGCCGAGCCAAGCGCCGAGGGCGGCGAGCAGCTTGAAGTCGCCATAGCCCATGCCTTCCTTGCCGGTGGCCAGCTTGAACAGCCAAAACACGCTCCACAAGGCCAGATAGCCGGTCATGGCACCGATGACGGCCGACGAAAGGTCACAATAGGTGGTCCATAGATTGAATGCCAAGCCCAGCCACAACAGCGGCAAAGTGATCGAGTCGGGAAGAAGCTGCGTGTCGAGGTCGATGCCGGAGAGGGCAATCAATGCCCAAATCAAAAGTAGCGCACCTGCTGCCTGGGTAGTGGGGCCGAAATGCCAGGCCGCATAGGCCGACAACACGCCAGTCAGTGCTTCGACGATCGGGTATCGGGCCGAAATGGCTGCACCGCAGCCTGAGCACTTGCCGCGCAGGATTAGCAGATAGCTGATTAGAGGGATGTTTTCCAGGGCAGTGATCTGGTGGCCGCAGGATGGGCAGCGGGAGCGAGGCTTGGCGAGTGACAGCGTTTCCACGGGAGCAGCCTCTTCGCCGCGCAGTTCCGCACACTGGGATCGCCAGTCGTTTTCCATCATCCTTGGCAGGCGATGGATGACAACGTTCAAAAAACTGCCGACGCAGAGCCCCAATAGGCCAGCAGCAAGCGCTAGCCCCCCCAAAGTTTCCGGAATCATCAAACGACCGATCCGAGTTTGAAGATGGGCAGGTACATGGCCACCACCATGCCGCCGATCAGGGTGCCAAGGATAACCATGATCATCGGCTCCATGAGGCTGGACATGGCTTCGACGGCATCGTCGACTTCCTGTTCGAAGAAGTCGGCAACCTTTCCGAGCATCGAGTCCAGCGCACCGGACTCTTCGCCGATGGCGACCATTTGGGTGACCATGTTGGGGAACAGGTTGGTGTTCTGCATCGATGTCGTCAGGTTCGTGCCGCTGGCGACCTCGCCCTGGATTTGCCGGGTAGCCATCTTGTATACAAAATTGCCGGATGCTCCGCCTACCGACTCCAGCGATTCGACCAGGGGAACACCTGCGGCGAACATGGTCGACAGGGTGCGGGTCCACCGGGCAATGACGGATTTGCGAACGATGTCGCCAAAAACCGGCATTCTGAGCAGTAGGCGGTCCATCGCCATCTGCACCTTTTCCGAGCGTTTCCAGGACTCCAGGAATGCATAGAGGCCACCGCCTATGGCGCCGAAAATGGCCCACCAGTAGGCGACGAAGAAATCGGAGATGGCGATGACGAGTAACGTTGGTGCCGGTAGGTCCGCTCCGAAGCTCTTGAATACGTCCTTGAAGGCCGGGATCACGAAGATCATGATGACGGCGGTAATGACGAAGGCGACCACGATCACCGCGATGGGGTAGAACAGGGCCGATTTGATTTTGCTCTTGATGGCAAGAATCTTTTCCTTGTAGGTTGCCAGGCGGTCAAGCAGGGTGTCGAGAATACCCGCCTGCTCGCCTGCGGCAACCAAGTTGCAGAACAAGGCGTCGAAATGCAGCGGATATTTGCGGAATGCTTGAGACAGTGAACTGCCAGTCTCCACATCGGCCTTGATGTCCAGCAGGAGTTTGCCTACGGCGGGATTGGCATGGCCGCGACCAACGATGTCGAAGGACTGCAGGAGCGGGACACCGGATTTCATCATCGTCGCCAGTTGGCGGGTGAACAGGGTGATGTCCTTGTCGGTAATCTTGCCACCGGTCTTGAAACGCAGCTTCTTGACCTTGGCGTTGGCTATGCCCTGTCGGCGCAAGGTCGTTTGGACGACCGACTCGCTGGCTGCGCGCATTTCGCCGCGTACGGCTTTCCCGTCCTTATTTTTTCCCTCCCACTGGAAAGTGCTTTCCTTGACTGCCGGGGCCTTCGGTCGAGCGGTAGCCATGCGTTGTCCCTTTGATTAAGCGTTGGTGGTGCTGAGAACCTCGTCGAGCGAGGTGACACCTTGTTTGACTTTTTGCAATCCGGATTCCCGGAGGTCCTTGACGCCTTCGGCCTTGGCCTGAACCGCCAGATCCAGCGCTGATGCGCCACTCATGATCATGCGCTGCATGGCCTCCGAGATGGGCATTACCTGATAGATGCCAACCCGTCCCTTATACCCTGTTCCCTTGCACCGGTCGCATCCCCCGGGGCCGTATAGGGTCCACGAACCATCGAGGTCGCTTTCGGCATACCCGGCATCCAATAGTGCCTGCCGTGGGACTTCCATCGGTTTCTTGCAATTGCAAAGGCGGCGAGCCAAGCGTTGTGCCGTGATCAGCAGAACGCTGGAGGCGATGTTGAAGGTGGGAACGCCCATGTTCATCAAGCGGGTCAGGGTCTGCGGGGCGTCGTTGGTATGCAGCGTGGACAGGACCAAGTGGCCGGTCTGGGCTGCTTTGATCGATATTTCGGCCGTTTCCAGATCGCGGATTTCGCCGACCATGATGATGTCCGGGTCCTGGCGCAGGAAGGCCTTGAGAGCAACAGGAAAGGTCAGGCCGGCGCGGTCATCGACGTTGACTTGGTTGATGCCGGCCAGGTTGATTTCAGCCGGATCCTCGGCGGTGGAAATGTTGATGCCGTCCTTGTTCAGTATGTTGAGGCAGGTGTAGAGCGAAACCGTCTTGCCGGAGCCTGTCGGACCGGTGACCAGCACCATGCCGTAGGGACGGCTGATGGCGTCGAGCAGGGCGGCTTTTTGTTCCGGTTCATAGCCCAGTGCCTCGATGCCGAGTGTGGCGGAGGTTGGGTCCAGAATACGCATCACGATTTTTTCGCCTTGCAAGGTAGGCAAGGTGCTGACCCGGAAGTCGATTGCTCGGGTCTTGGACAGGACAAGCTTCATCCGGCCGTCCTGCGGCACACGTTTTTCAGCGATATTCAGTCGCGAGATGACCTTGATGCGTGATGCGATTTTTTCCTTGATGGCGAGCGGTGGGGTAGCGACTTCGCGCAGGATGCCGTCAACGCGGAAACGAATCCGATAGAACTTCTCGTAAGGTTCGAAATGAATGTCCGATGCGCCATCGTTAATGGCATCGAGGAGCATTTTTTGGATGAATTTGACGACCGGTGCGTCGTCAATTTCCTGGCCGGCTGCATCGTCTGACTTTGCGGCAGCTTCTTCGTCGAGGAAGTCGAGGTTGATATCGTCGTTGGCAATGTTTTTCAGCGCCTCGGCGGCCGACTCGGCGTATTTGCCGACCAGCGGAGCGAGTTTGGGGTGCTCAACGACGATCGGGTCGACGGCAAGGCCTGTCTGGAAGCGGATTTCATCCAGGGCACGCAAGTTCGTCGGATCGGCGATGGCGACGGATAGACGATTGCCGCGCTTGTTGAGCGGAATGACCTTGTGTGTGGCGATCAGCTTGCGGTCGATGGCGTCGGCCGGGATGTGTGCTTCGTCGAAGGCGTTTAGGTCGAGCAGCGGATAGCCGAAGGTGTCGGCAACAAAGCGGGCGACATCCAGCGCACTGGCCTTTTGGCTGGCAATGATCTGTTCGATCAGCGATGTTTTGCTGTTATTGGCTTGTGCCAGCAGTTGCTCGGCCTCGGCCTCCTTGAGCTGCCCGGCCTGAACAAGCGCGCGCGCCAAGCCGCTAAGAGGAGGATTTTGAGGTGTTACTGCCATCGAATGAGCTTAAATGCCGTATAGATCGGTTGATAATGCTACGCAGCAAGCTGTTTGTAAAGGTTCGTCCACCTTGTTCAATCCCGCGCTGGGCGGAATATGCGGACGGTTACCACGCGCCGATCTTTTGTCTGAAGGATTTCCACGGCAATGCCTGCCAGTTTGATGCTGATTCCCGACTCCGGGATGTCCTGAAAGTGCTCGAGTATCAGGCCGTTGAGTGTTTTGGGGCCGTCCAGTGGAAAGTCGAGGCCGAGCATCCGGTTAATGTCGCGCAGTTGGCGCGAACCTTCGACAATCGCTTCGCCTTTTTCGGACCAGCTGAGTTCTTGTCCAAGGCCCGGAATGGAGGTCGTGAAGTCGCCGACAAACTCCTCGATGATGTCTTCCAGCGTTAATAGGCCAAGAATTTCGCCGTACTCGTCGACAACAAATCCGATGCGTTGCCTGTTTTCCTGGAAAAAGGCCAGTTGGGAAAATGCCGGAGTGCCGGCGGGAATGTAATAAGGTGGTTGCACTTGCTGCATCAGCGCGCTCTCGTCGAATGAGTCGTCGCCGATGCTTCCCAGCAGGCGGCGAACCGGAAGCATGCCGAGCAGTTGGTCGAGAGATTCGCGGCATGCCGGCAGTCGGCTGTGGTGGCTGGTGGCCAGTTGGCTTTTTACTTCCTCCCATGGGCGGTCGAGGTCGAGAATCTCGATATTGCCGCGGGGAGTCATCACGTCTTCGACGGTGATTCGGTTCAGCTCGAACAGGCTTGACAGGATCGTCCGGTGTTTTTGCGGGATGATGTGTGACGACTCAAGGACCAGGCTGAGCAGTTCTTCTTGAGATAATTGGGGTGGTTGATTGTTGGTCGGTGGGGTCAGGCGCAGGGTGCGCAACAGTATGCTGGCGAACAGGTTGATGAACCAGACGATCGGGTAGAACAGCCGCAGCAGGGGCGTAAGGATGTAGCCGAGCACCAGGGCCAGGCGGTCGGCATGGGTTGCGCCAATGATCTTGGGGGTGATTTCGGCGAATACCAGAATGGCGAAGGTGACGGCCAGGGTTCCAGCGCCGAGAGCCCATTTTCCTTCGCCGAACAATTCGATCGTGATCACGCTGACCAGCGTAGCGGCCGCAGAGTTGATCAGGTTGTTGCCGAGCAGAATGACGCCCAGCATTTTGTCCGTCGTGTTCAGGAGCGACAGCGCCTTCTGGGCGCCGTTATGCCCGTTTTGAGCAAGATGTCTCAGGCGGAAGCGATTGGAGGCCATCATGGCCGTTTCGCTGAGCGAGAAAAAGGCGGAAATGGCCAACAGCAGCGCGAGCGCGCCTAACTGCACCGTTAAGGGTATGTCGTCCACCGATCAAATACGCCCGAGCACCACTTCCGCTACGAAGCGACTGCCAACATACGCCAGTATCAGCAAGGCAAATCCAGCCAGCGTCCAGCGCAGGGCGCGTTTGCCGCGCCAGCCCCAGGCGTGTCGTCCGATCAACAGCGTGGCGAAAATACCCCAGGAAGCGAACGCGAACAGCGTCTTGTGATCAACCGACAGCGGTTTGCCGAACAGCGCCTCGGAGAAGAAGACGCCGCTTCCGACGGTGAGTGTCAGGAGAATGAAGCCAATCAGCAGCATCTTGAAGAGCAGGGACTCCATGGTCAGTAGCGGGGGGAGGCTGGCCAGACTGCGTTTCAGCGAGCGATTGTGCAGCGAACGTTCCGTGAAGCCCATAAAGATGGCGTGCAGGGCTGACAGGGTAAGCAGGCTGTAGGCCAGCATGGCAGCCAGGAAATGCAGCTTGAAGCCGGTGGCGCTGGCGTGGGCGACGAGGTGTACGTTCGGGAAAATGACCGGGAGTACGGCGCAGCCGGCCGCCAAGGGCAAGACCATCGGCTGCATCCCCTCCATCCGTGCCATGAAGCTCTCCAGCCAGTAAATCAGCACCGCCAGCCACATCATCAGTGATAGCGCGAAACTGAAGGAGAAACGCATGCCGGCTTCGGTAAACAAGGCATCATAAAGCCCGACGGCGTGAATGACGAGCGCCAAGGCAATGGCGGAACGCTCCCATGTTTGCATGGGGCAGGCGACGCACTGGCCCTCGACTTCGCGCCACCGCGTGTTCCAGAAGTGGAAACCGAGGGCGCCATATATCAGGGCGGCGAGGATGTGCGGCAGAAGCTGAATTACAATATCGGCCATCCTTGAATTCTACTAGAAGCCCAACTCACATGCTTGATAACCTGACTAATCGTCTTGCCCGCGTCATGAAAACGCTGAAGGGCGAGGCGCGCCTGACAGAATCCAATATTTCCGAAGCCTTGCGCGAAGTTCGCATGGCCCTGCTGGAGGCCGACGTCGCCTTGCCGGTGGTCAAGGACTTTATTGCCGCGGTGAAGGAAAAGGCGGTCGGCGAAGAGGTCATCGGTTCGTTGAGTCCGGGCCAGGCCTTGATCGGTGTCGTTCATGCGGAGTTGGCCAAGGTCATGGGCGATGCGCATGAAGGAATCAATTTCAATACCCAGCCCCCCGCAATCGTCCTGATGGCCGGTTTGCAAGGGGCGGGCAAGACGACGACAGTCGGCAAGCTGGGCAAGTTCCTCAAGGAAAACCACAAGAAAAAGGTTCTCGTGGTGTCATGCGACGTCTATCGTCCGGCGGCTATCGAACAGTTGAAGTCGGTTGCAGGCCAGGCCGGTGTCGATTTCTTCCCGTCCACCGTTGGCGAGAAGCCCGAGGCCATTGCGGCGGCGGCCATCGACTGGGCGAAGCGCCACTACCACGATGTCCTACTCGTCGATACGGCGGGCCGTCTGGCCATCGATGAAGAAATGATGGCCGAAATCAAGCGTCTGCACGCTGCCACCAACCCGATAGAAACCTTGTTTGTCGTCGACGCCATGTTGGGTCAGGATGCCGTCAATACTGCCAAGGCATTCAACGAGGCCCTGCCGCTGACCGGGGTGGTGCTGACCAAGCTGGATGGCGATGCACGAGGGGGGGCGGCCCTGTCGGTTCGTCACATCACAGGCAAGCCGATCAAATTTGCTGGCGTCGGCGAAAAGCTGACTGGCCTGGAGGCCTTCCATCCGGAGCGGATGGCCTCGCGCATCCTGGGTATGGGCGATGTCCTGTCGCTGATCGAGGAGGCGCGCAAGGGGTTGGATGAAGAGAAGGCCGTTGCTTTCGCCAAGAAACTGAAATCAGGCAAGGGCTTCGACCTGAACGATTTCAAGGAACAGATTGCCCAGATGCGCAATATGGGCGGTCTGACCGCCCTGATGGACAAGATGCCGGCGCAGATCGCCCAGGTGGCCGGGGCGTTGCCGGCTGGGGCGGAAGGCAAGATCATCGGGCGCGTCGAAGGCATCATCAATTCCATGACGCCGCAGGAGCGCGCCAAGCCGGAACTGATCAAGGCCAGCCGCAAGCGCCGTATCGCCATGGGGGCGGGGGTCCAGGTTCAGGAAGTCAATCGCCTGCTCAATCAGTTCGAGCAGACGCAGAAGATGATGAAGCAGTTTTCCAAAGGTGGTATCGGCAAGCTGATGCGCGGCATGAAGGGCATGCTGCCCGGCATGGGTGGCCTCGGACGTTGATCAGTTTGCGGCCTGCGCCAGGCGGGCTGGCTTGTCGTAACCCCACTGGTTCTGCCAGGCGGCGCGAACCATGTTCGGATATTCCGGCTTGCCCAGGCTGCCGTTGTAGCGCCCAAGGGCGCGGAAGAGGTCACCCTTCTCGATGTCGAGGTAGTGACGCAGGATGGTGCAGCCGTAGCGCAGATTGGTGCGCAGGTCGAACAGCGAGTCCTCCGGGCGACCGATCAGCTTGACCCAGAACGGCATGACCTGCATGTAGCCGCGCGCCCCGGCCGAGGAAACGGCATATTTGCGGAATCCCGATTCGACCTGCATCAAGCCGAGCACGAGTTGCGGATCCAGCCCGGCGCGCGTCGCTTCGTAATGCACGCTGCGTAGCAGATCGATCCGATACTCTCGGTTGGGGATGCGTTTTTCCAGGCGCGGCGACATCGCTGCCAGCCAGTCGACGGCCTCCATCGGCGTCTTGAAAGAGCTGACGCTCGGCCGCGAGTCGGAAACAGCCTTGTGCAGGGCAGCCTGCGCGCTGGCTGACAGCGCTTCATACTTCTGCGCGCCGGCGTAGGCCGCCGACGCGCCGGACAGCAGCAGTGCGGCGATCAGGCGGCGCACAACTTCCCTTGCAGGGTGGAAACGATGTCGGACTGGGCAATCATCGTCGCCTCTTCATCGCGGCGGCCCTTGTACTCGAGTTGGCCGTCCTTGAGGCCGCGTTCGCCGATCACCACGCGATGCGGAATGCCGATCAGTTCCATGTCGGCAAACATGACGCCGGGGCGTTCGTTGCGGTCGTCGAGCACGACATCGAACCCGGCCTGCTTCAGGTCGGCGTACAACTGGTCGGCGGCTGCCTTGACCGCCTCGCTCTTGTGGTAGCCCATCGGCACGATGCACACCTCGAATGGCGCTATGGCAGGCGGCAGTATGATGCCCTTCTCGTCGTTGCCCTGTTCGATGGCGGCACCAACGATACGCGAAACGCCGATGCCATAGCAGCCCATTTCCATG
>CAMKYP010000146.1 GCA_946477505.1 uncultured Dechloromonas sp.
GACGAGCATGCTCCATGTCGCCAGCCAACGTGCCAGGCGCGCCGGCAGCAGCCACAGCAAACCGGCTGCCGCCAGCGGCAGGCAAACGAGCAGCGAAAGCAAGGGCAGGCTCATGGCGCGAACCTCGCGGCCGCCGCCTTGCTCGCCGTTTCGGTCAGGAACAGCCAGGGTTCGGTGAAAAAGCCGATGGCCAGCATGGCGGCCAGGGCAATACCGCCGACCACGTATTCCATGGGCAAGGTACGGTCGACATCATGGCTGCCGGCTTTGGCCTGCGACAGGAAGGCACGCTGGAAGGCCCAGAGCAGGAAGCCCGCTGCCGCCACGTTGCCGAGCGCCGTGGCGACCGTGGACAAGGCGCCGAACTGGTCGATGGCCGCCTCCAGAATCAAGTGAGCGGCATCGAAACCCGGCGTCCCCGGCATGCCGACGATGGCCAGACCGAAGCTGAGGAAGGCGATGGCGAGGAAGGGGATGCGTTCGAACAGGCCGGACAATTCGTGCAGCTCGGTCGTTCCGGTGCGCCGGAAGACGAAGCCGACGATGAACCACATGCCGGTCACCGCCAGCCCGAAGTTGGCGGCGAGCAGCACCGCGCCCTGGATACCGGACTCGTGCAGGCTGAACAGGCCGATGACCAGCAGGCTGGTATGGCTGACCACGGCGAAGGCGAGCAGGCGGCGCAGGTTGGTCTGCTGGAAGGCGAGCGCCGCCGTGAAGAAGACCCCGGCCATGGCGAAACCGACGACATAGGGCTGCCACGCCTGCACCGCCGCCGGGGTCAGCGGCAAAACGAAGCGCAGCATGCCGTAGATGCCGACCTTGACGCCGACCATCAGCGCCGGCGCCACGGCGATCAGGCCATGCTGCGCCATGTTGGGCAGCCAGCCATGCAGCGGAAAGAGCGGCGTGCGCACGGCCAGTCCGTAGAACAGCAGGTAGAAGGCGGCAGTCTGGAACTTGCCGACCGGGATGGCACCGACCAGGTCGAACAGGTCGAAGCTCCACTGTCCGCCGGTCGCCTCGGCGTGCCCCCAGCCGAGCACCACGCAGCCGGCTGCGAACAGCGCCCAGCCGAAGCCCTGGTACTGGACGAAACGGGCCAGCGCCTGGATTTCGGCGCGCGACGAAGCCCAGCGGCGCAGCAGGTACACCACCGCCCACAGTTCCAGCCCGGAGAAAGTGGCAAACCAGGCGACGTTGACGGTGACCAGCATGCCGACCAGCCCGGCTTCGGCGATCAGCAGAACGGCAAACAGGCGGCCCGGCGAAATCATGCCGCGGCTCATGCCATAGAGCGTCATCAGGAAGGTCAGCAGGGCTGCCGACAGGATGAAGACCATGCTCAGACCGTCGACGGCAACATGGTAGGCCAGCGGCGCGAAACGTTCGGCCAGCTGCAGCGCCGGCGACATCGGGTCGAGATGGAGAACGGCGGCGACCGCCAGCAGCAGTTCGCCCAGCGCGAACACCTTGCCGAGCACGACGGCCGTCGTTCGCTCCTTGAAGCCAAAGACGACCGCCGCGCCCAGCAGCGGCAGCAACTGCAGCAGGAGCAGCAGCGGCAGCGCGGCCTGCCGCTGCCAGAAAATTTCGCTAAAGCCGCCGAAAACCGCGCCGCTCACAGGATCACCACGAAAGTCGCCATCACCGCCATCATCAAGTAGCGCGGCTGTTCGAGCAGCCCCTCGATAGTCCGCAGATAGGCGCCAGCCCGATGCAGGAGTTTTTCGGCGGCACCGCCCCTACCGCGCAGCAGCAGGCGATACTCGATGCGCTGCAGGCTGTCGGAAAGCGCCGCCAGCAGGCGCCCCGGCAAGCCATCGACCCGCACCAGCGGCCGCTCCGAATGCAACGCCCTGCCCTGCCCGGGCTGGCCGATGGCGCGGTCGATGAAATGCGCCTCCAGCCCGCGCACATCGCGCGAGAACGACTGGGTCGGCTCGACGAGCAGCGTCTGCGCCAGCTTGTCCAGCCAGAAGCGCTGCAGGGCGATGGTGTACAGCAACTGGTTGTTGCGCAGCCAGGCCGGCGGTGCGGGCGGTCTTTCGCGGGTAATGGACAGCCACGACGGCGCGAGCAGGAATTGCCAGATGCGCCAGCCGGCATGCAGACAGAGATGGACAAGAGCCAGCGTCGTCCAGCCGAGGCCGATGGCGACGAACATCAGCGCCACCTGGAAGACAACGCCGAAGATCAGTGCCGACTTGACGTCGGTCTGCACCAGTCCGCACAGCCAGGCGTAGATCGCCGTCAGTACGCCGACGATGACCAGGCCGATCATCACATCCGGCACCTGGACGAGCAGCGGCTCCAGTCGCAGCAGCAGATAGACGCCGGCATGCACCATCACCGCGCCGTAGAAGATGGCAGACGACGGCGTCGGCCCCTCCAGCGCCCGGGTTATCCAGGCGGTGAACGGCAATTGCGCCGACTTGGCGAGCGCCGCGATGACGAAACCGATGACCAGCAGGCGATCATTCACCACGCTGATCTCCTTGGCCCGCGACAGGGCCGTCCATTCGAAGCCGCCCAGCCAGGCCGCCGCCAGTCCGAGCGCGAGCAGGAAGCCGGCATCGCCAGCGCGGTTGGTGATGAAGGCGAACAGCGCATTGCCGGTCGCCACGGGGCGGTGCCAGGCGTAGCCGATGAGCAGGAAGGAGGAAATGCCGCACATTTCCCAGCCGACGAAGGCGAGCAGTCCGTTGCCGGCAAGCAGCACGAACTGCATGCCGGACAGGAAGAAGCCCAGGGCGATGAAGAAACGATGGAAACCGGCCTCGCGGTGCAGGTAATTGGCCGAGAAGCGGACGACCAGCCAGCCGATCAGCGCGGTCAGCGTGCCCAGGATCAGCGACAGCGGATCGAGCATGAACGAGAAGGTTGCCTCCCAGTTGCCGTTGCCGAACCAATGCGCCAGCCGGCGGTGTCCCGGCGCACCGTGCACCAGCGCCAGCGCATCGATGGCGAGCAGCAGCGCCAGTCCGCCGAAAGCGGCCAGCGATGCCAGGCGCGCGGTTAGCGGCTCGGCTGCGTCGCCGCTGGCCCGACCGAGCAGGACACGGATGCCGGTCACGACGACGGCCAACAGCGGCAGAACCGGCACCAGCCAGACCCAGTCGGCGAGCAGATCGAGCAGCATTTTCATCGCGCCCCGCCGAGGATGATGGCCGGCGCCAGTGCGGCGGACTGACCGGCGAACCAGTCGGCCGAGCGCGCCACCTGCGGCAGCACGGCCGGGCCGGACCACGGCAACCAGCCGCGACGCGGGCAATAGCGCTGAATGGCCCCGCTGGCCGGGTCTTTGGCGGCGACCACGATCCAGGCGTTGCCGACCAGTTCCTGCAAGGCCGGCTGGCGCTGCACGATGGCCGTCAGTACGTCCGTTGTTTGCTCGACCACCACCAGCAGGCGCATCGGCTCGTGGATTTCGACCATCTGCCAGGGCAGGCCGGTGCGCAGGTCGGAATCGGCACCTTCCATGACGCCGAACAGCCCGGTCAGGTTGTGCGTCACCTTCGAGCCGCAACCGAAACGCTCGTTATCGACCGAGGAAAAATAGTATTCCAGCGCAATCCCTGCCCCCACCGGACCGGCGGCGAGCAGGATGCCCTCGACGATGCGCCCCTCGGCGTCGTCGGCGGTCGGGTCGTAGGAAATCAGGAACACCCGGCGATCGAGGAAGAGCCCACGGCTCATCTGCCGACGGCCGATGAAGGCCGCGGCGTTCGTCGCGTGCCCCAGTTCGGGACGGGCCTGCGAAAGATCGTTGGCGCGGCTGAGCATGTGCCGGCGCGCCTGCCACGGCGTCGGCCGCATCGGCGCCGAGGCCAGGCGGCGACATCGTTCGGCGGCGTGCGCCCGGCACGCCTCGCCGATCTGCCCGACCAGGCGATCCAGCGCCTGCTGGAAACGCTCGGGAACCCCTTCCAGGTCATACCATTCGACCCCGTCGTCACAGGTGTTGTGCTCGGCGGCGACGAACCAGCTGTCGTCGCCAATCGCCAGGCCCTGCCGGGCAAGGCCGGCACGCACTTCCGGCCGGTTGGCCAGCGCCGCGAAGACGCGCGCATTGGGCCCGCCGTGGCGGCCGGAGCAGGCACCGCAATCGTAGGCCGACAGGTGTGGATTGTTCAGGCTGTTCGAGCCATGCCCGAAGATCACGACCAGCGGTGCAAAGTCGCGAGTCAAGCCGATCATGCGCAGAAAGGCCGCCACCCGTTCGACCTGTTCCTCTTCGCTCCACCCCGAGCGAGGCCGTTCCGGCGTCGCCTCGTCGTCCCGTTCGGCGGTCAAGGCCAGGCGGGTGGGCACCCGCCCGTCGAATTGTTCCCGCCAGCGTCGCCGCGTTTCGGCAAACCAGCCCGGCGCCAGCGTCGCCGCCGTCAACGCAGCCAGCGCCGGCACGCTGCCCAGCGCGGCGAGCAGTGGACCGGCCAACGCCCGGCGCCGGGTGTCCTGATAGAAGCGTTCGCGCCAGCGCAAGCGCTTCTCCCGACGCGCGGCATGGCGCACCGCCAACGCCTCGGCACCATGCGCCGGCAGCTCGCGGATCAGGTGGCGCGGCTGGACGACGACCGGGCACAGCGCCGTCTTGTCCGGGTCGTCCAGCCCCTGCCAATACATCGGCACGCCAAAGAAACCGGCGGCACCCAGTGTCTCGATATCGGGGGCGATCTCCTCGAGGTGGCGCCGCGTCCCCTCTTCGCGATCGTCCATGCACATCACCACCTGGGCCGACGGCACCGCCGGCGAAAGGCGACGCGGATGATTGGCCGCCAGCGCCGAGAACAGCTGCTCACGATAATGCCGCTCATAGGCGAGCAGCCAGACGTGGCCGCGCTGCAGGGCGTTCAGGCTCGCCGCGCAGGCCAGCAGCTTGTCGGCATCTTGCATGCCGAGGCTGGCGACGGCATCGGGCGTCATGCCCAGTTCCCGGACCAGTGCAGTCAGCCGCCATGCCGCCCCGTTCACCCGCAGCTGCGCCAGCTCAGGTCTCAGCCGCTCGGCCAGCGCCTGCCAGGCCGGCTCGTCGACATGACCGACCCGGGCCTGCTCGACCAGGCTCGCCGCCTCTCCTTGCAGGTCCTCCGGCAAGCGCGCCCGGTGGGCCGCCCGGCGGACGAGAAGCTCGTCGGTGCGTTCCCGGAAATAGGCGTGCAGCTCGGCCACGCCCATCGGCCAGCCGACCAGCCGGCGTACTAGGTCGTCCGTCAGCAGGCGTTCGAGGAGCACGCGCACGGTCAGGTAGTCGAGCATGGCGACCGGCGTGCCGTCGCCCCGACTCGGGTTGCGGTCGCGCCACAGGAACATGCCCGACCAACCGGGCAATTCGAGGCTGAGGCGCTCCAGGTAGCCAAACCATCGGGTTTCGTCCGGCAGCAAGCGCGGCAACGCATCGAGCAGGACATCCAGCGGGTCGTCCGGCAAATGCAGTATCTCGTCGCGGACATTCGGCAACTCGTCCATTTCCCAGGCCAGATCGAAACCGGCGCTGGCTCGCCAGGCGGCGAAGAAGCCCCGGTCCCGCGCCGGGTTGCGCCAGGCGGCAACGCCGAGATCGAGGTGAGCCGCGAGATGGCGTTGCAGGATGCTGCGCGTCCGCTCCAGCACATCCTCACCGGTCAGTTCGGCGAGCAGATCGCGCCATGTCCGCGTCTCGCCCACCTCGGCACAATCCGCCGCCCACGCACCAAGCTCGTCCGCCGCGGCCGGCGACGCCACCACCACCGACGCACAAGCCTGAAACATGCGCTCTTCGTCGCACAGCCCTTCGCGTCGCAACCAAGCGATACGCTCTTCCCCGGCGACCTCGTCGCCGGCCAACAGGCTGGTCAGCAGCACATCCCGCCGGGTCAAGCCGGCAACGACAAGCGACTCGAGATCGGCGACGCCGGCATCGTCGAGCGCCGCCGATAAGTCAGCCCGCGTCACCCGCCCTTGCGCGAAGCATTCACGGAAACGGCTTTCCGGCCAATAGGTAAGCGCCCCGCTCTGCCGATGGGCAGCCGCCAGCGCGTGGTCAAACGGCAGGTGCTGAAAGCCGTGCAGGGTATTGTGATGGACGAAATCGCGAATCGGGGCCTGCGCCGGCAAGACATGCGTCAGGTGATCGACCCAGGCGGCCAACTGCTCGCGGATGGGTAGATCGCGCGGGCCGCTCATCTCATTCCCCGAACCGTCCGGCCACCAGGCCGACACTGCCCGCCACCAATTCGAGCAGGGGCGCCGGCCACAAGCCGAGCGTCACGATGCAGACCGCCAGCAAGCCGGCGGCAAAGGTTTCCGTGCGCGTCATGTCCGCCAGTTCCATGCCCTCCCCCTTCAGACACAGACGACCGATGACGCGCAGGCTGTAGGCGGCGCCGACCAGCATGGCCAGCCCGAGCAGGATCACCCAGCCGCCCCAGCGCACATAGCCGGCCAGCAGCGCATGCAGCTCGGCGATGAAACCGGCACTGCCCGGCAAGCCGATGGCGGCAAGCAAGCCAAAGGCCGCAAAGAAGGCAAAGCGCGGCGCCTTGCCGAGCAGCGAGCCGTAGTCGGCCAGATCGCGGCTGTGCGTCCGCTGGTAGAGCAGGCCGACAACCAGGAACAAGGTTGCGGCGGTCAGCCCGTGCGCCACCATCTGCACCACTGCGCCGGTCAGGCCGGTGACATTGAGGGTGGCGATGCCGAGCAGCACCACCCCCATGTGCGAAATCGACGAGTAGGCGACCATCGCCTTCAAGTCCTGCTGCCGCCAAGCCAGGACGCCACCGTAGAGCAGGCTGACGAAGGCGAGGATGGCCAGCCAGTCCTGCGTGGCCAACAGCGCGGCAGGCAGCGTTTCGGCGGCGCGGATCAGCCCGTAGGCCCCCATCTTGAGCAGCACGCCGGAAAGCAGGATGGACACCGGGCTGGGCGCCTCGACGTGAGCCAGCGGCAGCCAGCCGTGCAGCGGGAAAACCGGCATCTTGACGCCGAAGCCGATGAACAGGCCGGCAAAGATCAGCAACTGGGTATTCACCGGCAACTCGCGACCGCCGGCGGCCATGTCGGCCATCGCGAAGCTGTGGCCGGGCGCCGCATCATAAAGAAAAAGCAGGGCGACCAGCATGAACACCGAGCCCCCCAGCGTATAGAGAAAGAAGTTGAGCGCCGCGCGCTGCCGATTCGGCCCGCCCAGGCGGTCGATCAAGAAGAACAACGGGATCAGCGTCGCCTCCCAGAAAACGTAGAACAACGACCAGTCGCGCGCCGTGAACACCCCGAACATCGCCGATTCGAGCAGCAGGACCAGCACGTAATAGAGCCTGGCGCCTTCGTTCATGCGCCGCGATACCAGCACGGCGATCAGGGAAAGCAAGGCCGCGAGCAGCACCATGGCCAGCGAGATGCCGTCGACGCCCAGTGCGAAATACGAACCGAGGCGAACGTTCCAGGCGCGGCTTTCGAACATCTGGACCGCCTCCCCGGCCGGGTCGAAGCGGCTCGCCAGCCACAGCGCGTAACCGAGCGCCGCCAGCGCGAATACCATGGCCGCCTGCCACAAGGGCAAGGCGCGCCGCGCCGGCATGACAGCCAGCAGGACAGCCCCCACCACCGGCAGAAAGACCAGCGCCTTCAGCATGGCCCGGCCCCTCTGCCAGCCTGCTCGGCATTCATTATTCTCATGAATGGATTATGCCAGCGAGCACGACATCACAGGCAAGTAGAAAGCAGCCTTTTCCCGTTTCATTGGTTTGACATGGCATCCCCGCTTCGCTAAATTGGTTATTTACCCCAACCCCGAAACCAATCACGATAAGGAGTTTCCAATGGCCGTTCTCGTTGGTAAGCAAGCCCCCGATTTCACCGCAACCGCTGTCTATGGCAACAACGAAATCAAGGAACTGAAGCTCTCTCAATTCAAGGGCAAGCCGGTCGTCCTGTTTTTCTACCCGCTGGACTTCACCTTCGTCTGCCCGTCCGAACTGATCGCCTTCGATCATCGCCTGGAAGAATTCAAGCAACGCGGCGTTGAGGTGATCGGCGTCTCCATCGACTCCCAGTTCACCCACCTGGCGTGGAAGAACACCGCCGTCAAGGAAGGCGGCATCGGCCAGGTCGGCTATCCGCTGGTCGCCGACGTCAAGCACGAAATCTGCCGCGCCTACGATGTCGAACTCGAGGCCGCCGGTGTTGCTCTGCGTGGCTCCTTCCTGATCGACAAAAATGGCATTGTCATGCACCAGGTCGTCAACATGCTGCCGCTCGGCCGCAATATCGACGAAATGCTGCGCATGGTCGACGCCCTGCAATTCTTCGAAGAACATGGCGAAGTCTGCCCGGCCGGCTGGAACAAGGGCAAGCCCGGCATGGTTGCCTCGACGGAAGGGGTTGCCGCCTACCTGGCCAAGAATGCCAAAAAGCTGTAACCCATTCGCACCACGCCTGAATTCAAGGCGCTGATCTAGAAAACCTCGGACTTTTTTGCCCGGGGTTTTTTTTCATTGAAGTTTCGCCCAATATCAGGATAGAATTTGCTGAA
>CAMKYP010000147.1 GCA_946477505.1 uncultured Dechloromonas sp.
ATGCCGAAACGGTCATGGCTGGCGATGCTGCGATTGAAGGCATGAGCGGCGACGAGTTGTTCTGACCGACAAGAATCTTCTCTGTGGGTTAGTTAGCGTAACGTCTCTGGTAACAGGATCAACGCGTCAACCCTTTGGGGCCTTCGGGCCCCTTTTTTGTTTGCCGAAATCAGGTGGCTGAGTGGTTTTGCGAAGTAGTTAGACGTTTGCAAGCGGGTGCCTTGTTTTGAAAGGCTGAAATCGACCCACAAGAGACATTCACCGCCTTGGCGGTTCAACGACTGTTTCCAGAGCCGAGCGGTCGTTCACCATAACCAACCGCTCGGCTGACACCCGGCTAATGCTGTTGCGCAGGGGCAAACGATGTCTGTCCGCTCAGTTAATCGGAATGATACGCTCCGAGGGACTGGCGGGCTGCGCGCGTCTGTCAATGGTGATGCTAAGCACGCCATTCTTGAACGAAGCCTTGATGGCATCCTGGTTGGCGTCTTCTGGCAGGTTTAAGGCACGCTGGAAACTACCGTAGCTGCGCTCGACGCGGTGATACTGGCCGTCCTTGTGTTCCTGTTCCTGGCGCTTCTCGCCGCGAATCCACAGCACATCATCGTCCAAGGTGAGCTGGATGTCCTTTTCATCTACCCCTGGGACTTCCAGTGTGATCCGGTACTGGTTGTCCTTCTCTTGGATGTCGAGGGCCGGGCGCAACAAGCCCTGCCACTCGGAAGCCACCGCCGGCAGCGACAGGCGCGGCCATTGCACACCGAAACCGCGAAACGCGTCATCGAACAGGCGATCCACTTCATGGTGCAATCTCAGCAGAGGGTCGAGCGAGGGCGACGACGGACTCATCGGCACGTTCGCTTTCGACACGGGAACGCCTCTCGTACTCTCTTGAGCATCCTGCTCCTTCTTGAACCAGTTCCAAGGGGCCCATTTCTTCAGATCGAAGTTCATGATTTTCTCCTTTCCTTGAGTGAGAACACGGCCGGGGAAACACTTTTCCCGCATGGCGGCCGTAATGCCTTCAAACCGGATCGCGCTGCATAACCTGAAGCTTGCAATCTTCGTCCGAATCAAAGATGGAGCTTGAGTTGCCAAAATCAAGGGGGGGCTTGCTGCCGCCCTGAGGCTTGATAACAACTTCTGGACAAACATCAGCCCTCTGTAAATATCCGGACGTCACTTATCGCTTCCCCGCCAGCCTTCACCCTGGAATGGCCCCATTGGCGATGCCGGCATCAGGCCTATGCCAAAGCGTGCCAATACCGCCGCGTAAATGCACGGCATCTACAACTGTAGTATCAGGCGCGCTCAATGCTTTGGCCCTGACTCTGCCAGCGCCCCGGATTCCTGAGTAACTGCTTGCGGATAGACTCGGTATCGCATTGCCTGGGCAACGGGAGGCGACCATAGCCCAATTCATCGGCAATAGATGCATATTCTTCCGGGCCACCGCAGCTTGCCCCAAGCAGGATCACGGCGTCTGTTCCAAAGGACAGCGACGACCTGTGTGAAGACCGGGAAAAGTTCTGGAATTGAGTGATCATAATGTCCCTTGCTCATGAAGTGCGCCAAGCTGTTTCCGGGGGCAAGGAAACTTCGGGGGCGAGTCCACCTGGTTTCCCTTCTCCACGCCCTTTAAAAGGTGCCAACCCCAGATAAGCTCTCGAGTCGTTCAGGAATTTCATGATTGCATCCACGTCCATCACTTCAAGGACCGAGCAGACCGATGGAACAGGGAGGGGAATCCCCCTCCCCGGATACTAGGATGCGGATGGTTTCACCGAGCCTCCGGAATCAATAGTCCATATCCGGCATGGCAGGCGCGGCGGCCTTCTCGTCCTTGGGCGCCTCCGCCACGGTGGCGTCGGTGGTGAGGATGAGTCCAGCCACGGAAGCGGCATTCTGGAGGGCCGTGCGGGTGACCTTGGTGGGGTCGATGACACCGATCTCAACCAGGTCGCCGTAATCGCCCGTGGCGGCGTTGTAGCCGAAGTTGCCCTTGCCGGACTGGACCTTGTCCACCACCACGGAGGGCTCGTCGCCGGCGTTGGCGGCGATGGCGCGCAGGGGCTCCTCCAGTGCGCGGAGTACGATCTTGATGCCGGCCTCCTGGTCGTGGTTGTCGCCCTTGAGGCTGGTGATGGCCGCCCGGGCCCGCAGCAGGGCCACGCCGCCGCCCGGCACGATGCCTTCCTCGACGGCGGCACGGGTCGCGTGCAGCGCATCGTCCACCCGGTCCTTCTTCTCCTTCATTTCCACCTCGGTGGCGGCACCGACCTTGATGACGGCCACCCCGCCGGCCAGCTTGGCCGCCCGCTCCTGGAGCTTCTCCCGGTCGTAGTCGGAGGTGCTCTCCTCGATCTGGCGCTGGATGGCGGCGACCCGGTCCTTGATTTTCTGCTGGTCACCCATGCCGTCAATGATGGTGGTGTTCTCCTTCTGGACCTCGACCCGCTTGGCCCGACCCAGGTCGGCGAGGACTGCCTTCTCCAGCTGCTTGCCGGTTTCCTCGGAAATGACCGTGGCACCGGTGAGGATGGCGATGTCTTCCAGCATGGCCTTGCGGCGGTCGCCGAAGCCCGGGGCCTTGACGGCTACGACCTTTAGGACACCCCGCATGCTATTGACCACCAGGGTGGCCAGCGCCTCGCCGTCCACGTCCTCGGCAATGATCAAGAGCGGCTTGCCGGCTTTGGCGACTTCCTCCAGCACCGGTAGCAGATCGCGGATATTGGAGATTTTCTTGTCATGGAGGAGGATCAGGGGTTCTTCCAGGACAGCCTTCTGCTTTTCGGGATTGTTGATGAAGTAGGGGCTGATGTAGCCACGGTCGAACTGCATGCCTTCCACCACGTCGAGCTCGTTCTGCAGGGACTTGCCTTCCTCGATGGTGATGACGCCTTCCTTGCCCACCTTCTCCATGGCCTGGGCGATGACGTCGCCGATGGCGGTGTCGGAGTTGGCGGAGATGGCGGCCACTTGGGCGATCTCCTTGTTGGTGGTGCAGGGCCTGGAAATCTTCTTCAGCTCATCCACCACCGTGGAAACCGCCTTGTCGATACCCCGCTTGAGGTCCATGGGGTTCATGCCGGCAGCGACGTACTTCATGCCCTCCGAAACGATGGCCTGGGCCAGCACTGTGGCGGTGGTGGTGCCGTCGCCGGCCACGTCGGCAGTCTTGGAGGCCACCTGTTTCACCATCTGGGCCCCCATGTTCTCGAACTTGTCCTTGAGTTCGATTTCCTTAGCGACGGAAACCCCGTCCTTGGTGATGAGAGGGGTGCCGAAGCTACGCTCCAGCACTACGTTGCGGCCCTTGGGACCGAGGGTGACCTTGACCGCCTCGGCCAGAACATTGACGCCCTGCACGACGCGGGCGCGAGCGTTGTCATGGAACTTGACTTCCTTTGCAGCCATATTCTTGCTCCTTGTAAATCTCGAACGGAAATCAGGCGGCCTTCTTGGCGCTTGCAGCCGCGGTTTCTTCGATGACGCCGAGGACATCTTCCTCACGCATGACGAGTAATTCCTCGCCATCGATCTTGACCGTCTGGCCGGCGTACTTGCTGAAGAGGATGCGTTCGCCAGGCTTCACCTGGAGGGGACGGACGCTGCTGTTCTGGAGCAGACGGCCGCTGCCGACCGCAATCACCTCGCCCTGCTCGGGCTTCTCGGCAGCCGTATCGGGGATGACGATACCTGCCGCCGTAGTACGTTGTTGCTCGACCCGTTTGACGATAATCCGGTCGTAGAGGGGACGAATTTGCATCACGATATCTCCTTTGCGATGACAGATTATGAAAAGGCAATCGGACGCCCTTGTCCGGGACGCCCGTACCGGTCATTCCGCCGGCAGGCGAGAAATAGGGGCAGTTTTTACGGTTTCAAGACCTGCCCGACATGACATGTTGCGGGGATGGCCATGCCTTGCCTGTTTGGGTTAAATTCGCGCCGCACGTCGATTAACCGATAGACGTTTGTTACCAGCCATGGCGAAAGGAATCCAGATTCGTCGTGTTATCGACGACAACCGTATCTTCATCGATATGCCGGATAGTCCGGACAACCCCTGCAGCGCCTGTGGGGCCTGCTGTGCCCACTTCCGGGTTTCCTTCTACTGCGGCGAATTGGCCGTTGGCTTTGGCCCCACGCACCCGGTCAGCAAGCTCAACAACGTGATGGCCTGCATGAAGGGGGCCGAAGCCGGCAACGGCCGCTGTGTCACCCTAATTGGAAAACTGGGAAAAAGCGGAATCAGCTGCAGCATTTATCCCAACCGGCCCACACCCTGCCGGGAATTCGCCGTCTGGTTGAAGAACGGCACACCCAATCCAGCCTGCCAACGGCTGCGGGCCCAGATCGGCTTGCCGCCGCTGCATCCCTTGCCATCCAACGCCCCCATTTTTGACGGTTATGCGACGATTGGCGGCTAGTGAGTCCGCCTTGAGAGAGGAGCAGCCGTTCGATTTTCGGCAATGCGCGAATCGGCAAGGACCGCTCCAGGCCGCTGCCTTCGCTGCTGGATTCGTTCAGCCGGTAGAAGCGCTCGAAAATCAGGTTTTTCTTGTCCGGCGGAATGCCCGGGCCATTGTCTTCCACCTCGAGAAATGGCCGGTTGCATTCCTCGCCGCTGCGTACCGTGATCGTGCCGCCATCCTGGGTGTAGCGCAGGGCGTTGTCGATCAGGTTGGACAGCATTTCGCGCAGCATCCATTCGGAGCCGGAAACGATGGCCGGGTTGGCCTCGAAGCCGAGATCGATGTTGTGCTTCATGGCTTGATCGAACCACGTGGATGCGCTGGGTTCGAGCAACTGGCCCAGGTCGACCGGGCGCTTTTCCTGTACCAGGTTGGCTTCCTGCCCGGAGCGTGCCAAGGCCAGTAGCTGGTGTGTCAGGTGCCCGAGGCGTCGGCTTCCTTCCAGCAGGTGCTGCGCACGGGGTGCGTACTCGGCCGGGAGTTCCTGGGCATGTAGTTCGAGTTGTGCCTGCAGTCCGGCCAGCGGCGTCTTGATCTGGTGCGCGGCATTGGCCAGAAAGGCCTGCTGGGCGGCGGAGGCAGAGCGCAGATCGTCGATCAGGCCGTCCATGGCCTGGATCAGCGGTTGAGCCTCGGCCGGGAAATCGCCGAGCTGCATGGCGCCAGCCTGAGCTTTCCGCCAAGTTCGCTGGGCAGCCTGCACGTGCGGGTCGTTTTTCCGCTGGTGAAATAGGCGAGTTGTCCGCTCGCCGGCATGGCTCAGCCTGGCGGCAAGCGGCAGGCTGGTTGCCGGGCCGTCATTTCTTGAGCAGCGCGCCTTCGATGGCGTCGAGATCGGCTTTCTTGACGGTTCCCATTTTCTTGCTGATGACCTGGCCGTTGCGATCGATGAACAAGGTGTAGGGCAGCCCCGCCTTGGTGTTGCCCAGAGTTTGCATCAGCGGAATACCCTGTTCCTTGGCGACGAAAACCGGGTAGTCCATGTCGTAGGCCTTGGCGAATTCCTTGGCCGGTTCGGCCTTGTCCTCGATGCCGATGCCGAGTACCTCGATCTTGCCCTTGTGAGCATTACGGAATTTGATCAACTCGGGAATCTCGGCTCGACACGGGCCGCACCAGCGCGCCCAGAAATTGACTACCAGCGGCTTGCCCTTGTAGCGTTCCAGCGCTACCGGCTTGTCGTCGAGGTTCGCCAGCGTGGCGGTAAACAACGGTGCCGACGACGGCATTTCCTGCGCGCTGGCCAGCGTCGACAGCGTCGCGAAAATGAGGGCGGCGAGTAGGCGGGTCATGGTAGATCACCTCGGCGGAAGAGCAAGTAACCGGCCGTCGCGCTCAGCAGGCCAAGCGCGGCGGGATAGGCCAGGGCGAAGACCTTGTAACCGGCGGCCCCGAACAGGTCAAGGATAACGTATGCCGAGGGGCCGAGCACGATCAGTTGCGGGTCGAACAAGGCCAGCGCGGCGGTTCGGAAGACTTGCAGGGGGTTGGCCAGGGCCAGCGTGACGGCGACTTCCGGGGCGACCTTGCCCTGGATCATGACGCCGAGCAGGATCAGGTCGAGGAAGAGCAGGAGAACCAGCCAGACCATGAAGGCGGCACCTTGCGCCATGTCGGTGCTGCGTGCCACGGACGAGATCAGCATGCCGATGCCGAGAAAGCACATGGCCATCACGGCGAGCAGGGCGGTGTAGTAGCCGAACATGTCCCACGGCACCTCGATGCCGGCGATGGTGGCCCAGATGACGGCGCCCAGCATGGCCAGGAAGACCGGTGCGAAGACGACGATGTAGCGGCCGACGATCTTGCCCCAGAACCACGCCGACAACGACACGGGCAGCGACAGCAGGTATTCGAAGACGCCGGCCTCGCGGTCGCCGGCCACCGAGCGCACGGTGGTGATCAGCACGAAGATGGGCAGGATGGCCATGGTCAGCTGGATGTAGGTGACCAGCAGGCGGGAGAGGCCGATGAAACCGAGGACGCGCGACTCGGTGAGTCCGAAGACGAAGAGCAGGGCGACGATACCGCCGAAGACCAGGGTGTAGATCTGGAACCAGCGGGCGCGCAGGGATTCGACGATATCGAGTTTGGCGGTGAGCCAGAGTTGTTTCATTTACTTGCCTTTGGCCAGCACGTGCTGGCGCATGTCGGTGAAATCGAGGCTGCCGGGCATCGGCATGCTCACGGCGGCGTAGTTGTAGCCCATCGGCGAGCTGCGGGTCACGAACTGGGCGCGGCGCGGGTCGAGCCAGCGCATTTCCTCGCGACTCTTGCTGTCGAAGTCGGCCACCCACATCTTGGTGCCGGCCTCACCAAGCCACGGGTATTTTTCCGCCTTCTCCTTGAGCCAGAAGGCGAGGCAGCCGGGGTCGTCGAACTTGAAAACGGTTTGCTCGGCCCCGCCCCGTATCTGCGCGGCAAAGCGACGGTCGGAAATGACCATGCTGCATCGCGCGCAGGTGTCGCGATCCCACTTGATTTCCGCCATGTCGTCCGGCCAGCCGCCCTTCTTGCAGGAGGAGAGCAGGGCGGCAAGCGGCGTCAGGGCCAGGCCGCCGACGCCGATCCGGCCGAGAAAGCGGCGGCGATGCGTGTCGCACATGGTCAGCGCTCGGCCAGTGAAAGATCGGCGACGAGCGCCGTGTAGCGGGAAACGATGCCCAGGAAACGCAGGCGGTCGGGGCCGGCGATCTCGCCTTGCCACTCCAGCTGCTGGTCGTCCACCGAGGCGATTCGCCAGCCGTCCAGCGCCTTGGCGAAAGCGGGTTCGAAACGCTTGAGGAGGATGCGACACGAGACCGTGCCGGTCAGCGACACGTCGTCGGCCACCTTGTCGTCGAGGACGACCTTGCCCATGTCCATTTCGATGACGCGATTGACCAGCGCCGACACTTCGTCGAGACGGTGGCTGGAGATGATCATCGTCGCATCGTTGAGGCGCTCGGCCAGCAGGTCGAAGAAAATCTTGCGCGCTTCCGGATCGAGGTTGGCGGCCGGTTCGTCCATCACCAGCACCTGCGCGTCGCGGCCCAGGGCGATGGAGATCAGCAGTTTCTGCTTCATGCCGCCGGAAAGGCGCACGAACTGCCGCGTCAGAATGGCTTCGAGGTCGAGACCGAGGCGCTTGGCGATGGCATGGATGCGCTGCGGATCGGTGCCGCACAGCGAGGCGGAAAACTCGATCAGCTGGCCGACCGGCATTTTCAGCGGCGGCGGCAGTTGGGGAACGAAACCGATCTTGCCGAGCACGGCGGTGCGATTGCCGCGCGGGTCCAGGCCGTTGATGCTGACCGTGCCATCGAAGGTGTATTCACCGAGCAGGCAACGGATGAGGGTGGTTTTGCCGGCACCGTTGGAGCCGATCAGGGCGACCCGTTCGCCGATCCCGATGTTGAGGCTGATGCCATCGAGTACCCGGGCTTTGCGAAAGGTCTTGGCGACATTGTTGAACTGGATCATGGGCCAGATTATAGGTGGGCGGTGGCTATCGACATTGAATCTCGATCAAAAATCGTGCGCCTTCACGGCTGGGACTGCCGCGCCCAGAAGCTTCCCGGCAATCGCCGCAAACGCCTCGGCCAACGGCGACGGGGCGGCGGGGAGAAGCATGGCCGAAGCGGCCACGGCGTCGTCATCGCTAAGCGGACGGAAGGCGATGCCGGGTTGCGCCAGTCGGGTCATGCCTTCGGGGATGACGGCGATGCCGAAGCCTGCCGCAACCAGCGTCAGCATCGAGGTCTTGCGGGAGATGGCCGGCGCCAGGCGGGGAACGAAGCCGCGCTGCAGGCAGAGATCGGTGACGCATCGGGCCAGGCCGCCACGCTCGCGATGCACGGCGCTGACGAAGCGTTCCTCGGCCAGGTTGGCGATGGTCAGGGCCGGGGCGGCTGCCAGCGGGTGCCGGGAAGGCAGCGCGACCACCAGGCGTTCCGCCGCCAGATGTCGCAGCGCGACATCGTCGGTGCGGCGCAGCACCGGCAGGCGGATGAAGCCGATATCGGCCTTGCCTTCGGCGATTTCG
>CAMKYP010000148.1 GCA_946477505.1 uncultured Dechloromonas sp.
CACCGGCACGATGCGCCCCTCCAGCTTGGTTTCCGCCGCCCCGTCCAGTAGCCGCTCGATCGCCGCGCGGTCGACCTGGTGGCGGTCTTCATCGGCGACGGTCCAGCGCACGCGCACGAAGGCCCCGGCGATGTCCTGCTGCGCGATGGCCGCACCCATGGCGTCGAGGTCGGGCTTACCTTCGAACACGATATCGACGGTTCGGCGCGCGGGCGTCGGCTCCAGCGTGCAGCGTACCTGGTCGGCGTCGATCTCCCACAACAGGAAGCCCTTCTCCCCTTCCTCACCATAGTGAAAACGTCCGATGGAGCCCGGATAGGCGATGCACTGCCGCCCTACCCTGCTCTGCTGTTCCCATGCCTGATGCCGATGAATGTGCCCGAGCATGAAGGCCTGGGCCTCGGCACCGAACAGGGCACCGGTCGTGAACTCGTGATCGAAGCCGGCCATCGGCACGCCGTGCTCGCTCACGCACCCGAATACCGTGCCATGGGATACGCCGATGGTGGGCACGCCCTGCCGGCGGGCCGCGCGGTGGATCGACGCGTAGCCGCGCAGCAATAGGGCCAGGTGCTCGCCCACGGCCTGGGCCGCTTCGGCCGCACCGACCGTCGCGGCCACCACGGCCTTGTTCACCGTGGGGATGCAGGAGAACACGGCGCGGGTACCGGCCGTCACCCCATCGAAGCACCAGCCCGTCGAAGCCAGCCATTCGCTCTGGGCCGTGAGGGCGACCTGCTCGATCCGGTCGGCCACATGCACCGGATGCCGTCCACCCAGCAGCCGGAAGATCGCCAGGGTACCCGGTGGCTCATGCGAGAATGTCCCTTGCAGCATCAACACCGGGCAGTGGTCAGCCAGTCGCCGCACCCGCGCGACCAGGCGTTCGGCGGCTGGGGCATGCAAGTCGAGGCCATGGTCGGTGGCATCGCCTGAGTGAACCGCCGCCTCCACACCCAACGCGATGGCCCGGTCGATGGCGGCGCCGAAGCAACGGTCGGCTTCCGCCAGGTTTTTTGTGCCGTAGTGGAGATCGGAGAAATGTGCGATGCGGATCATGCCGTCCTCCCCCGCGAAAGCAGTTGCATCTCGCTCTCGATCTTGTCGAGGTAGCCCTGCGGATCGTTGCCGTAGCGTTCCAGTTCATTCCAGGCCTGGGCGCGGCCATGCGGGTTGATCTTCCACCCCCGGCCCCAGCGCCGGTCGGCGTAGGCCTGGTACCGTTCCGGCACGATCTCGTAGGCCTGCACGCGGGCCATCAGTTGCTCGAAGCTGGGACGGCCGTCGCGTAGCGGCGGCGCCTCGACGGATGTCGCGTCGGCCACCGTCATCGCCTGCACGTCGGCGGCATCCGGCTGCAACGATTCGGCACGGTCTGCTGCCGGACTGCCTTGAAGCACCTGCGTCGCCAGTTGCGCCTGCACCAGGGCCGTCTCGGTGTCCTCGTTGTCGCGCAGCAAGGCCGTCACGTCCACCGGCGCCTCCAGGTCGATGATCCACTGCGGCACGCGCACTGCCCTCCCCTGCTCGTCGATGTGGGCCACCTCCATCAGTTTCTTGGTCAGGTAGAACGGCGTGCCCTGCCGATCCAGGAAGCCCGAAATGCGCCCGCCCCGCAGGAAGCCCACGGTTTCGAACTTCTGGATCGCCGCGTTCATCGCATAGAAGCTGTTGGTATGCAGTTCGAAGGCGCTGATGGAACGGATGGCGGGGATGAAGAACAGGAAGCGCCCGGTGAGGTTGCACTGGCGCTGCTGGTACTCGCGGCAGGCCTCCGGTTCGCAGAGACCGCCGTTGTCCTCGCGGATCATGGTCTTGCGCCCGCCGAAGAGGCGAATGGTGCGCCGGCCCGTCTCGTCCACCGGCACCGGGGCATGGCACATGCAGTGGCGCACCCGGCCATCGGCCGAGTATTGTGACCAGTAGTGCTTTTCGTGCATACCCCAGGCCGCCAGTTCGTGGGGCATCACGGTCTGCCAGTAGTCGGAGGGGAACACCACCGGGAAGCGGTACAGGTGCCGGCCTTCGCCCCGATCGTCGCCGTAGGCGTCCAGAATCTCCCGGGCGATTTCGGGATTGGGAAAGTCCTGCGCCCGCACGGTGAACCACGGCACGTTGCGCGGCACCAGCGGCGTCTTGAGGTCGGGCAATGCCGCCGTGATGGCACGCTCGATCTGCTCGAAGGACTGGCCCGCGGCCACACCTTGGTCGTAGATCGCCTTGGCGCGGGGCTCGCCAGCGGCCTTCTTGGTGAGCACCTTGATACCGGCGCGGATCTTGCCACCGGTGGGAATTCGGGCGGGGCCTTGCCCCAGCAGGGTCGCCGCAGCGGTAGCGCCGGCGCCCTGCACGGCGATAGCGGGGTGTGCGTTGGGATGGGCCATGACGGCGCTCCTCCATGAACATCGGGACATTCCGACAATTCATGCTCTCGCGCCTTCCCCGCGATGCAACCCCTTGGGCGGCACTCGGTTCTCCCAGGGATGCCGCTCGCTCGAAAGCCGTCTCCGTTAAAATATGACCATGACTCGCTCCGAACTCGTCCTCCTCCTTGCCCAACGTTTTCCGCAACTCGTACAGAAGGATGCCGAACTGGCGGTAGCGGTGATTATCGAGTCCATCCACACCGCGCTGCTCCAGGGAAACCGAGTCGAGATTCGTGGTTTCGGAAGCTTTGGCATGAACTACCGCCCGTCCCGCCAGGCACGCAACCCAAAAACCGGCGCGCCGGTCAGAGTACCGGCGAAATGGGTACCCGCCTTTAAGACGGGGAAGGAACTACGTGAACGGGTAATGGCGACGGCAACTCCTCAGGGGGTGGCGCCAGGGGGTTGATCGGCGCGCGCCCGCCCCGCAATCGCCGCCGCTCAGTCACAAGACCCGGCCCTCTCGCCGCGATGGCTTCCCCCTTTGCACCCCGTTCCTTGGCGGCCCATGAACAGAAAGTCGACATGCTCTATATCGGGTAGCGGGCCTGCGAGCGGCCGCCAAGCAGGGCGCACCTATTGTTCGACGTTTCTCCGGGAATGCGGTCATCGACATGCGCGCGCATAGTGCGCCGCCACACACTCGGCACCATCTTTGTGCGTCGGTGGCTGGGGCCTTATCCAAAACTCAAATCCGTTGCCGTTTATTTTCAATGGGTTGGTCTCCCTCCTGGCAATGGCCCAAGAGTTGCGTTAGCTATCTCGTCCTTAGACGTATCGAGCAGCCATGCAACGCATATCAACTTTCGTCGGCCTCGCCATGATCCTGCTGGCCGCGTCTGTGGCAGTGGCCGCGGAGGCAATGCCGCCGGCCGGTGCCATCAATATCCGAGTCGAAGCCGGCGATTGGGGCAAGGTCGATCCTCGGGACATCGAGGCCGTATTGACGACGGTCGCCGATACGCTCCTGCCCTCGTTCCCGCAGCATGCTACCGAGCGCGTCTCCGTCGCCTACAGTGCCGCCGGACCGAGCGTTCTCCTGGAAAAGTCCGCCACTGGCGCTCATCGCGTTTTCTTGAATGTGCGGGACGCCCGCTGGGACCAGTTCACCTACCAGTTTTCCCACGAACTCTGCCACATCTTCACCAACCACGAGCATCGGGAGATCGCTCCGGGCGTGGTGGCCCGCGATCATCAGTGGTTTGAAGAAACGCTCTGTGAAGCGGTATCGCTTGCCGCGCTGGAGCGGATGGCGATCCGCTGGGAGCAGTCACCGCCCTATCCAGGATGGAAAAGCTACGCCTCGGCCTTCCGGGACTATGCGCAGCAACTGCGCGATGAGCAGCATCGGCGCCTTCTGCCCAACGAGACGCTGGGCCAATGGTTCGCTGCGAACCAGGAGGCGTTGGAGCGCAATCCTTACCTGCGGCAAAAGAACGAACTTCTCGCCGTGAAGCTGTTGTCGTTATTGGAGGCCGCGCCGGATGGCCTCGAAGCCATCGGCTATCTGAACGCGGAACCATCGGCTCGCGCCGAGAGTTTCGCCGCCTATCTGGAGTCCTGGTACAGTTGCTGCCCGCCAAGGCACCGCACTTTCATCATCCAGGTGATGGCCCTGCTCGACGGGCCGCAGCACGACAGGCCCGCGCCAGTGCTGTGAAACACAGCCCGGGCGGCCGGGCTGTGTGCATTGATACCCCTCTCAGCCGCTTAGTTGGTCGTCGTGTTGCGCGACTCAGGGGTGATCACCGGGCAATCGCCTCGCCGCTCGGCCGGGTTGGCGTTCTTCCGTGCTCGGCCCCACTTTGCCGGGCTGACCGGTCGCGCCGGCCAATCCGGTTTGCGCCGCCTGTTGCTGCTGTTTTGCCAATTCCACCTGGGCCGCGCGTTTCGCGGCCATCGTCTTGTCGACCTGCCGGATAAGCACTTCATCCCGTCCGGCGAGAGCGGGCGTGGTTGCGACCAACAGGGCGCCCATGAGCGCCGTCATCGTCAGTGTTTTCATGATCTTTCTCCTCTTGATACTGCTGCTCGGCATGCCTATACGCTACCTATGGCGCACGGGCACCGCGGGAATGTGCATCCACGACCGCCCGGGCGATAGCGCGCCGCAGCCAGTCGATGCACGCATCGAGGCGAAAGTCTAGGATTGGAAACTGCAGAAGAGAATTTGCAACGGCGGTCCGCCGGAGCGCTGCAACAGGGGCGAAACGGCCGCCGCCATGCGGCTGGCCGGCGGTACGGACAACGCCGCTGCCCAGACGTTGAGGGCCGGCAGCGCGTCAAAATGGAAATCGCCCGACGGCTTGATCTGGTCGGCCGTCTTTTGACATTGGATCAGGCACGAGGCCGTGCCCACCCCGCTTCCCTCGCACGGCACCGTCATTGTCGTGGCACTCGATACCAGCACCGGCAGTTCACACGCTTGCGCCGCCAAGACGAATTGCAGGGCCAGCATCACGCCCAGCATCCAGCGGGCCAGCCCTTGCACGGTATTGTGGGAACTTGCGCTGCTCGTGAGCATCTTGTCCTCAATCTACGAAAGCGTGCTTAACAAAAGCTCTTCTTATAAGGATAGTCCACCGTCGGGCGGGCTACAAAGTCCGACCGGAATTCATGGTGGACACACGAGATTGCTTGAACTAAACTCTGTAGCATCAAACTGAGTTATGGCGTTTCACCCATCCCCATGCCCACGCACGCTTTCACCATCCGCAAACTTGCCGACGCCGCCGGTGTCGGGGTGGAGGCCGTGCGTTATTACCAGGGGCGCGGCTTGCTGCCCGAGCCGCCGCGCGTGGCAGGCGGTTTCCGGGAATATTCGGCGGATGATGTGCAGCGTCTGCGCTTCATCAAGCGGGCGCAGGAACTCGGGTTTTCTCTCGACGATGTGGCCGAACTCCTGTCCTTGAGCGCCGAGCGCGACCAGGTGCGGGTACGCGAACTGACCCGGCGGCGCGCCGCCGAGATTCGCGAGCGCATCAGTCGCCTCGACGCAATGGCTTCCGCGTTGGAAAGTCTTGCCGACTGTTGCGCCTGCGCGCCGAAGTCGCAGTCCTGTCCGATTATCGCGGCCCTGGCGGCAGACCCCGCTGGGGGAACTGCGCGAACCTCAAGAGCCCCGTCAGAAGGCGCACGGTGCCAAGCGGCGTCGCCAGCCCGACGCGGTGGCGTGCTGATATGACGCGGCGCCTCAAACAGCTGGTCTGTCGTCTGTTGGTCAGCGTGCTCCTGTTCGCGCAACTGGCGGTCGCGGCCTATGCCTGCCCCCAACTGTCGCCGGCTGGGTTCAGTCAACCGTCAGCAGCACTGGCGAAGGCCTCGGCGGGCGACCCAGCGGATTCGGACGCGAGCGTGGCCGAGTCCGACGCCGCGAACCCGATCATGGACATGGCTGCGTGTTGCGACGGGATGGGACAGCCGGACCCGGACAACCCCAACCTCTGCGCCGAACATAGCCACTTCGGCCAGCAGAGTGATCAAACCCAGATACCGTCGGTGCCTGCAGTATTGCTGGCCAGCCTCTACATCGTCTCCCTAGTGCCCGAACCTGCGGAGCCCACCCGGGCCGCCGCAGCTTCGGCCAGCGTTCTTGCTGCGGCTTCCCCGCCGCACGCCATCCTGCACTGCTGCTTCCGCATTTAATCCTCCAGACGACGCTGCGCTGACGACCTGAGCGGTCGATCCAGCGCATCGGTTCCGCTCGTCCGTGCTTGCGGCCCTTAGGCTCGCTCGTATCGGGACTTCGCCCGAACTGATTCGTTTCCTTGCCTGGAGGTCTCATGTTTCCAAACGCTGTCCGCCCCACCCATCGGCAGGGCCTCGTTCTCGCTCTGGCCCTGGCCATCGCTGCCTTTGGCGCCCAGGCCGAGAATGTGCTGAATTTCGACCAGGCCCTGCGCCTGGCTCAAGGCCGCTCCCGCCAAATCCCGGCGCAGGAGGCCGCCACCACGGCCGCCCGCGAGATGGCGGTGGCCGCCGCGCAATTGCCCGATCCCACGCTCAAGGCCGGCATCGACAACCTGCCGATCAACGGCCCGGATCAGTTCAGTCTCTCCCGCGATTTCATGACCCAGCGCTCGATCGGGCTGGCGCAGGAATTCACCCGCGCCGACAAGCGCAAGGCCCGTGCGGCGCACTTCGACCGCGAAGCCGAGGCGGCCCAGGCCGGCAGCGCCCTGGCGCTGGCCAACCTGCAGCGCGACACGGCGATCGCCTGGCTGGATCGCCACTACCAGGAGCGCCTGCGTGAGGTGCTGACCAGCCAGCGCGATGAAGCTCGGCTACAGATCGACGCCGCGGAGGCCGCCTACCGCGGTGGCAAGGGAGCGCAGGCCGACGTCTTCGCGGCACGCACAGCCGTCGCGCAAATTGATGACCGTATCGCCCAGGCCGAACGCCAGGTCGCCACCGCCAAGATCCAGTTGGCACGCTGGGTCGGCGATACCGCCACCCAGCCCTTGGGGGCTCCCCCGGCCACCGATGCCGTCCGCCTGAGTTCGGCGGACCTCGAAACGCGACTCGCCCACCACCCGCAGATCGCAGTGATGGTCAAGCAGGAGGAAATGGCCGAAGCCGACGTGCAGTTCGCACGCGCCAACAGGAAGGCGGACTGGAGCGCGGAGCTGATGTTCAGCCAGCGTGGCCCCGCCTACTCCAACATGGTCTCGGTCAACCTCTCGATCCCCTTGCAGTGGGATCGGAAGAATCGCCAGGACCGCGAGCTGGCGGCCAAGCTCGCGACCGCCGAGCAGATGCGCGCCCAGCGCGAGGAGGCATCGCGCGAGCATGTGGCCGAAGCGCTGGCCATGCTGGAGGAATGGCAGAGCAACCGAGAGCGCCTGAAGCACTACGACGCTTCCCTGATCCCGCTCGCCGCCGATCGTACCCGCGCAACCCTTGCCGCCTACCGGGGCGGCACGGCCATCCTTTCCGCCGTACTCGACGCGCGCCGCACAGAAATCGATGTTCGCATGGAGCGCGTTCGCCTGGAAATGGAGACCGCACGCCTGTGGGCACAACTCACCTACTTGATCCCGGCCGACCACGACGTGGCGACACTGAATCCATAAGCCCAACCCCTGGAGAACCCGCGCATGAAACTTAAATCCTTCGTCATCGGCCTCGTCGCCGCCGGCGTGCTCGCGGCCGGCGGCTATGGCCTGTACGCGCTCGGTCTGCAACGCGGCCTGGGCCAGGCGAACGGCGCCGTGGGTGGCGCCCCTGGCACGGCAAGCGCGGCAGCGCCGACGAAGGCCGGCGATACCGATCCATCTACCGGCAAGAAAGTGCTGTATTGGCACGACCCGATGGTCCCGGGTCAGAAATTCGACAAACCCGGCAAGTCGCCTTTCATGGACATGCAACTGGTACCGGTCTATGCGGATGCAGGTGACCAAAATGCGGGCGATCAAAGCCAGGTGACCGTGAGTCCGCGCGTCCAGCAGAACCTGGGGGTGCGCACTGCCGAGGTCGTCCGCGGCACACTCTCGCCGCAAGTCGAGGCCGCCGGCAGCATCGCCTTCAACGAGCGCGACCAGGCGCTCGTGCAGGCGCGGGCCACCGGCTACGTCGAACGCCTCTACGTGCGCGCCACCCTGGACCGCGTGGGCAAGGGCCAGCCGCTGGCCGATCTCTACGTACCGGACTGGGTCGCCGCCCAGGAGGAATTCCTGTCGGTACGCCGCATGCAGGGCAACGATCTGGCGGCTTTGGTCGATGGCGCCCGCCAACGCATGCGCCAGGTCGGCATGAATGACGAACAAATCCGCCGGGTCGAAACCGCCGGCCGCGTGCAGCCGCGCATCACGCTCACGGCGCCGATCGGCGGGGTAGTCGTCGAGCTGATGGCGCGTGAAGGCATGACGGTGATGCCGGGCGCGACCCTGTTCCGCCTCAACGGGCTGTCCACCGTCTGGGCCAACGCCGAAATTCCCGAGAGCCAGGCCGGCTTGCTGCGCCTGGGCGCCGCCGTGGAAGCGCGCTCGCCCGCACTGCCCGGCACCGTATTCAAGGGCAAGGTGCAGGCGATCCTGCCCGAGGT
>CAMKYP010000149.1 GCA_946477505.1 uncultured Dechloromonas sp.
CTGCTCCTTGGGAATGATGCGCGACATCGCTTAAACCATCTGTTCGCCACCGGCTCCGCCGAGGACGATTTGGCCTTCGTCCGCCAGACGGCGAACGATCTTGAGGATTTCCTTCTGTTCGGCCTCCACTTCGGAGAGTCGGACAGGGCCTTTCGACTCCAGATCCTCGCGCAGCATTTCGGCGGCACGCTGCGACATGTTCTTGAAGATTTTCTCGCGCAGTTCGGGAGAGGCGCCCTTGAGGGCCAGGATCAGAGAATCAGACTGGACTTCGCGCAGGATCAGCTGGATCGAGCGATCGTCGATATCCATGAGGTTCTCGAAGACGAACATCTCGTCGAGAATTTTCTGGGCGAGATCCGGATCGTATTCGCGAATGGCGTCCACCACCGAGGTTTCGTTGGCCGTGCCGATGAAGTTCAGGATTTCGGCGACCGTCCGTACGCCACCCATCGCCGTTCGCTTGACGCTCGCCGAGCCGGCGAGAATGCGCATCATGGCTTCATTCAGTTCGCGCAGGGCGGCGGGCTGGATGCCTTCGAGGGTGGCGATGCGCAGGACTACGTCGTTGCGCAGGCGCTCGGTGAAATGGTTCAGGATCTCGCTGGCGTGGTCGTGTTCCAGATGGACCAGGATGGTCGAGATGATCTGTGGGTGCTCGTTCTTGATCAGGTCGGCGACGGTTGCCGCATCCATCCATTTCAAGCCCTCGATACCCGAGGTTTCACCCGTCTGAAGAATGCGCGAAATAAGGTTGGAGGCCTTGTCGTCACCCAGCGCCTTGGTCAGCACGGAGCGGATGTAGTTGTCGGTATCGACATGGACCGCAGCATGTTCTTCGGAAGACTGGAGAAACTCGTCCAGAATGGTTTCGACCTTGCTGCGCGGAACCGATTTCAGTCCCGCCATGGCATGGCCGATCTTCTGGACTTCCCGCGGGCCCAAGTGCTTGAGCACTTCCGCCGCCCGATCCTCGCCGAGCGCGATGAGCAGCGTGGCGCTCTTTTCGAGTCCTTCCTCGGGGCTAGTTGCCATTGACGCCCATCCAGTCCTTGATCATGTTGGCAATGGCCTTCGGATCCTTGTCGGCGATATCACGCGCCTTCTGGACCTTGACCGCGTAATGGTCGATGTGCACCTGGGTGGCTCCTTCGTCGCCCCCGCTCTCTTCGCCCGGCTCCGCTCCGCCGAAGACGCCGCCCAGCCCTTCTCCGGCGGCGTGCCGCTCGCCTTCGTGCTGTGGCGGGAACATCGTCTTGAGCAGCGGCTGAATGATCTTCAGGTACAGGAAGCCGATGAGTGCTGCAATCAACAGGTACTTGAAGATATCTTTGGCAAACGAGACGTTTTCCGGATCTTTCCAGATTGGCAGTTCGCTGTCGTTCTTGTCGGTGGCCGTGAAGGGCGCGTTGGCAACCGATAGCGTATCGCCACGCTCCTTGCTGTAGCCCATCGCTTCGCGCACCAGTTCGTTGATCTGCTTCATTTCCGCGTCGGCAAGGGGCTTCGTGACCTGCTTGCCGGTCTTGTCAACTTCCTTGCGGTGGTTCAGGACGACCGCAGCCGAGAGGCGGCGGATATTGCCCATGCCCTGGCGGGTGTGGCGGATGGTCTTGTCCAGCTCGTAATTGATCGTGGCGTTCTTGCTGGTGCTGATCGGCTGGCCGGCTGCGTTCAGCGGGGCCGTGACGCCCGCGGCATCGATCTTGCCTTGAGGTTGTTCGCCCGGCTTGCCGGGCTGGCCCGGGGCATTGCCGGTGGCCGGCGTGGTCAGGGGGGCGGTCGCCGGCACCGGCGGCTGGTTGGTCAGCGCGCCGGGAACGCCTCCCGCCGCCTGATTGACGCTGGCCGACTCGTTGTTTTGCTGGCTGCGTATACTGGTACTCTCCGGCGTGTTGTTCGGGCGGAAACTTTCGGCTGTCTGCTCCGTTTGCGAAAAATCGACGTCGGCGGCGACTTGTACCTTGAAATTGTCCTGCCCGAGCAGCGGGGCGAGAATTTCATCGATACGCTTGATGATGCTGTTCTCGAGCTCGCGTACATATTTGATCTGGGCGGGGTCGAGGCCGGCTTCGGTTAGCTTGCTTTTCAGCTGCGACAGCAAGGCGCCGCTCTGGTCGATGACCGTGACGTTGGAGGCCGGCAGTTGCGGTACGCTCGACGATACGAGGTGCGTGATGCCGGCGATTTGCGCGGCATCCAGGTTGCGCCCGGGATAGAGGTTGAGCATCACCGATGCGGTCGGCTTCTGCTCTTCGCGGACAAACACCGAGGGCTTCGGGATCGCCAGATGGACGCGTGCCGACTGGACCGAGCCGATGGACTGGATAGTGCGCGCCAGTTCGCCTTCGAGCCCGCGCTGGTAATTGACCTGCTCGGCGAACTGGCTGACGCCGAACTTCTGGTTTTCCATGAGTTCGAAGCCCACCATGCCGCCGCGCGGCAGGCCTTGCGAGGCGAGTTTCAGGCGAACTTCATGGACGCGTTCGGCGGGAACGAGCAGGGCGCCGGTGTCGCTGTAGCGGTGCGGGATGTTCTGTTGCTCGAGAATGGCGGCGATTGAGCCACCATCTTTCTCGTTCAGATTGGAAAACAGGACTTTCCAGTTGGGCTGGCGGCTCCACAGGATGGTGCCGACGATGACCGCGATGATGGCGGCGACGGCGACCATGAGGACGATCTTCTGCTGGCTGCCGAGCCGGTTGAAGGCATCGCGCAGGCGGTCAGCCGGATTGGCGCCCGGTGCGGTTCCTGCTGTCGTCTCGGTAGTTGCTGCCATCAATATTCGGTTGAAATTCGGTGAAAAAGAAGAAGAATCAATTGAGAAGCCAAATTTTCCTAGAAATATTCTACTATTACCGCGCCTGAATTCACCCTATCTTTTTTCAATGCCATTCGCCCAGGCAATTCCCGTGACGCCAGAGCCAGACAACAAGACAGCCGAATTACAGCGCGCCTTCGCCATGTTCAATCAGGTTTCGGCCGAGTTGACTCAGGCATATGAAGCTTTGCAGGCCCGTGTGTCGTCGTTGACCGAAGAATTGGCCGTGGCCAACGGCGAGTTGCGGCGGCAATTCCAAGAGAAGGAAGCGCTTTCGGAGCGGCTGTCATCTTTGCTGGATGCTTTGCCGGCGGGTGTTGTGCTGCTTGATGCCAATGCCGTTGTGGTGGCGCTCAATCCCGCCGCGATTGTCTTTTTTGGGGCTAGTGCCGTGGGGCGTCACTGGGGAGACGTGGCTCGCGATCATCTCGAGCCGACATTGACCGTCGGCGAATGGTTGTGTGGCGGCGGACGGGTTTCGATTGCCGAGAGCGCATTGCCATCTGCCGGCGGAAAAATATTGCTGGTGCACGATGTGACGGCGGCGCACCAGATGAAGACCGAGTTGGAGCGCAATCAAAGACTGGCAGCCATGGGCGAGATGGCGGCATCGCTGGCCCATCAGTTGCGGACGCCGTTGGCGGCGGCTCTGCTATACACATCGAATCTCGGTCAGCCCGGTGTGGCTGACGATGCGCGGGCGCGTTTTTCGGAGAAGGCAAGCGGCCAGCTACGGCGCCTGGAACGATTGATTCAGGATGTGCTGCTTTTTGCTCGCGGCGAAAGCATCGGTCGCGATGTAATCGAGGCGGGCGATCTGCTGGCCGAAGCGGCACAAACCGTCGAGCCGCTGATGCGCGAGCATGGACTGGAATTTGCTGTGAACGACGCCTGTCAGGGGGCGACCATCGTTGGTAGTCGCAAGGCCTTGTTCGGTGCCTTGGTCAATCTGTTGGAGAACGCCATGCAAGCCATGCCGGGGGGCGGCAAAATTTGCCTGTCCGGCAATCGCCGGGGGGATTTGCTGGCCATTGGTGTACGCGACAGTGGTCCGGGAATTCCCAGGGAAACCCAGTCGCGTATCTTTGAGCCGTTTTTCACCACCAAGGGGCAGGGAACGGGCCTTGGCCTGGCCATTGCGCTCGGTGTGGCGCGCGCCCATGGCGGGACGATCGACCTGGTTTCCGAGCCGGGAGAAGGGGCTGAATTCGTGCTGACCCTGCCGGTCGCACCGGCAGAGAGAGAAAGAGAAGAGAATGTCTGATCATCGCTTGCCTATCCTTGTTGTCGAGGATGACCCCAGTCTGCGCGAGGCCATCGGCGATACGCTCGAATTGTCCGGGCGGAGCTATGTCGCGGTGGATGGCGGCGAAGCTGCGCTCAAAGTCCTGGAAGAACAGGCGTTTTCCATCGTGGTGAGCGACGTGCGCATGATGCCGATGGACGGTATTACCTTGCTGAAGGAAATTCGGGTACGCCTGCCGCATCTGCCAGTGGTTTTGATGACGGCCTATGCCGAAGTCGACAAGGCGGTGGACGCCATGCGTTCCGGGGCATGTGATTTCCTGCTCAAGCCGTTCGAGCCGCAGGCCTTGCTCGCCCATATCAATAAATACGAATTACCGGCCTCGGCCGATGGTGGCGGGGTTGTCGCAAATGATCCGGCCAGCCGCGAATTGTTCGCCATCGCACAGCGCGTTGCGCAGACCGATGCAACGGTACTCCTTACAGGAGAGTCGGGCGTTGGCAAGGAAGTGGTCGCTCGCTATATCCATCGTCATTCGGCGCGCCGGGATGGCCCTTTTGTTGCTATCAACTGTGCGGCGATACCGGACAGTTTGCTCGAGGCGACCTTGTTCGGTTACGAAAAAGGGGCGTTTACCGGCGCCCAGCAGGCGCAGGCCGGCAAGTTCGAGCAAGCGCAGGATGGAACCTTGCTGCTCGACGAAGTGACCGAGATGCCGATGGGGCTGCAGGCCAAGTTGCTGCGAGTGTTGCAGGAACGCGAAGTCGAGCGGGTCGGCGGCAAGAAGCCGGTGGCGCTCAACATCCGTATCGTTGCGACCTCCAATCGGGATATGGCGGAGGCTGTTGCCCGAGGGGTTTTCCGTGAAGACCTCTACTACCGCTTGAACGTGTTTCCAATCGCTATTCCGGCACTACGGCAGCGTCCGGAGGATATCGTCGCCATCGCCCGCCATTTCGTGACCGAGCATGGCGGGCGTTTCGGGCGAACCGGCATGTCGTTGTCGTCGGGTGCCGAAGCGGCGCTGGCGGCCCATGCTTGGCCCGGCAATGTTCGCGAACTTGAAAATGTCATTCAGCGCGCCTTGATCATGGCATCAGGCAGCAGCATCGGACCGGAGGCCCTGAATCTGGTCGTCCGGCCGGCGGAGGCCGCGGCGTCGATTGTCGCGCTTTCTGCGGCGTCCGGCATGCCGGTTGGCGTGTCGGAACCGGCAAAAAAGGTCGATAATATGAAGGACTTGGAACGCGACCATATCCTGCGGACGCTGGCCGAGGTCGGGGGCTCGCGCAAGAAGGCCATCGAGCGCCTCGGTATATCGGAGCGAACCTTGCGCTACAAGCTGCAGCAGTATCGCGATGAAGGGTATTTTGAGGGCTGATTGGCCTGAGAATTGCTTGTTGATTGCCGTATAGGTTGGAGTACATCATGGATACGAACGGAATCGAACAAATGTTGAGTGTGCTGCGCACTACGGCGGCGCAGGCATCCGGCAAGGCCGCTGCGCCGGTTGCCGGCGGTTCCGATTTCGCCCAGATTTTGCAGGGGTCCATCGACAAGGTGAACGAAACCCAGCGGCAGGCCAACCAGATGGCGGAAAAACTTGCCGCCGGCGATACCAGCCAGAACCTTCATGAGGTCATGATCGCTTTGCAGACGGCCAGCGTATCGTTTCAGGAGATGGTGCAGGTGCGCAACAAGCTGGTTTCCGCCTATCAGGATGTGATGAACATCCAGGTCTAATCGACCAGGCCGGAATTCTTGGCGGTACGCTCGCGCTCGATGCGGGTGATGTAACGTTCGATCATGCCCAGGCGCATGGCGGGAACGCCGACGAAGGAGCAGCCGACGCGGAGGGTGTGAGGCCCTTGGGGTGATGATACTTCCACGACCTTGCGCACTTGCAGGTTGATTTGCAGAACGCACTCGTCCTGAATCTCCAGGCGACAATCCTTGAATATGCTTCCGGGCTCGAGATCGGCCAGCAGGCCGATCGGCGCTTCCAGGCTGACGCCGCCGCCGCTGATGTCGAGGACGGTCAGGTCGTGGCGGTGGATTCCCGTGTTTGGGTCGTGAATGGCGATGCCGCAGCGAATTGGTATTCCACCCGGGGGTTCGAGGCGGAAGTGTTCGCGGCGCTGCAGGCGCAACAATATGCTCGGGACCGCAGCCTTGAGAGCCGGGCGATTGTTGTGGGTGGTCGCCTGCAGTGCGTTTAGGCGAAACTGAACCTTGACTCGCTCGATCCGGACAATGAAGGTGATTTGTCGCGCCTGAACGACTGCGCTGGATTGCTCGGGCGACTGGGGTGGGTCGAAAAAGAGTTCACCACCTTCCATGTCGATTGCCAGCAAAGTGGTCAGAAAACTCTGCCGTCCGTCATCGAGGTAGGCGCTGATCAGGTCGCCATGTTTGGCCAGTAGGCCAAGGTAGTAGTGAATTTCCTGCGGTTGATCCAGCGCGTATTGGGCGTACTCGTCGAACCGGTCGATTTCGAAGGCATGTGGCGGCGTCTGTTCGCTGAGGCTTGATGGCATGCAGGTTGGTCACTGTCGAGCGAAATGCGAACATGGTAAAGCATTGCGTCGGTTCGTGCATTGCCTGTGGAGGCGGCTTTCGTTCAAGCGCCTTTTGTCGCCGCGCTTTCCCCGTGCTCGATGCGGTATAGCCAGGCCAGGAGTTCGGCAACCGCCATGTAGAGCTGCGGAGGGATATGCTCGTCAAGGTCGACCTGGGTCAGCAGTGCAACCAGTTCTGGCGATTCATGGACATAAACGCCATGCTCCTTGGCGCGCTCAATGATTTTTTCGGCAATCAGGCCTTTCCCTTTGGCCACCACCCGGGGGGCTGCATCGGTTTGGCTATAGGCGAGGGCGATTGCCTCGCGTACCGGGTCATTCGCTGCCGTGGTCATGGCTGATGTTGATCTGGGCGAGCTCAAGGCCTGCCGATGACAGTTGCTGTTGCAGCCTGTCGATGCTTTCGCGCAGGCGACCTTCGGTATTGTCCGAGTCGGTATTTACCGAGAGTGCTATCTTTCCTGCCGGTTGCAGGCGAAGGGTGACATCCAGCGAACCCAGAGAAGGAAGGCTCAACTTGAGCCGGCTTTGCCATTCCCTTTCCGTGCCAAGCTCTCCGGATCTTTGACGATCGGGGTTGTCGGCGATTTCCCATTGCATTTTCTGGCCGGGCCATATCTGGCCTTGCCAGACAAAATTGTTTGTCGCCAAGCCGTCCAGTTGCTGTCGCACCAGCGAGGCCACGCCTTCCGGGATGGGGCTGCCGGCTACCCTGGCTTCAGGTGCATTGCTGGCAATCATGCTGGTACCCATCGCGTTTGTCGTGCTGGAAGCGGGCGCGTTTTGCCTTGCGCTATCAGCGTTGGTGGCAGAGTTTGCTCCCAGCGACAATGGCGTTCCGGCAGGGAGTTTTCCCTGCGGTTCCTGTTTCAGGCTTTCGGTCGGTATTTGACCGGCCACCCAGCGTGCCTGGTGGGCTTCGTAGAACATGCCGCTCTGGGTCAGCGCCTGCTTGAGCACGGGTGCGAGTTCCGCACCGGTCTTCGGCATGTCGGTCACCAAAGGCTGGCTGCCGTTGAGTGGCGCGGGGGCTGCTCGCTGGCCTTCATTTTCCTTGTTGCCGATCAGCTGGCCGATCAGTCGGCCGGTTGCACTCAAGGTGGTCGCTACCGATTCGTTGGCCGAAGCGCCAGCGGCGTCGCCGGCCGTGCGGTTGGCGACGAAGGCCAGGGTGAGCTTGCCGTTGGTTTCGGCGACTTCCAGTTCGAGGGCATCGCCGGGCTTGGCGGAGAAGGGGAGTGCCAGCGTGACGTTGCGCTGGGCTACGACGGCGCGATAGGTGCCGTTTGGCAGCAAGGCCTGTATTTCGGCCATGATGCGCTGCCCGGGCACCATGTCGGTCAGTGCATCGGTCAGTCGCTGGGCGGGGGCGACCGGTTGGTTCTGCGGTTGTTCTGCCGCAATGCGTGCCTGATCCGGGAGTTGTAGTCGCAGCGCGCTGGCGACGTCTGGGGGGATCATGCCTTGATCGCGTCGGGGAGTGCTTTCAGGCTACCGACCAGCGGCGCTATCTGGTCGCGCCGCATGGCGCATGCTGATTCCGCCCTGTTGATCAACGTGACTATTTCGGCCAACCGGGTTCGATCTGCCGGAGGCGTGTTAATGGCAGCGGCCGGTGATTGGTATTGCTGCTCAAGCTCAGCCAGCCGTTGGCTTACCTCGGGCTGCATGAGTACGACGGCTTCCCAGTTCCCCACATCCGCTTGTGCTATCAGTTGGGTCAATAGCGAAGCGATGGCAGTCAAATCAGGTTTCGAGGAGGCTCCCGGCGCGAGCATGTGGATGAGTCCTTTGGGTTCAGCCCGGCTGC
>CAMKYP010000150.1 GCA_946477505.1 uncultured Dechloromonas sp.
ACGAGATGCAGCGTAGTCTCGTGGGCTCGGAGATGTGTATAAGAGACAGTTTCATGCACCATCCGCTGCCCGGCACGTCGACGATCTCCAGCGCCGCACCGTCGGCGATGCTGCCCCGGGTGACCGCATCGAAGCAAAAACGCAGGGCATCGGGCTGCACCGACGACATGCGGCCGATTTCCAGCACCACCAGTTTCACGCGCAGGGCCCGCTCGCGCAGCGCGGTGTCTTCAACGAGTTGGAGCACGCCTTCGGCGAGCGACATTTCATGCATCTTGCAGTTCCACGACGTAGGGCAGACAGGGATCGGCGGCAAGTATCGCCTGATCCAGCCCCTGGCGGGCTTGATCCAGGGTAATAAAACGACGATTGGCAAGCAGGGCGTTCAGCGCCCGCGCATCGCCAAACAAGCTGTCGGTTGGCGCCTGGACGCGATAGCGGACGACCTTGCCGTCCTCGACATGGACGGCGTGCGTTAGTACGCCACGTGCGGTCAGCGTCTGGCCTACTCCCCACCCCGCCCCGCCGGCGGAGGCGATCGGGAAGGGGCGGCCGGTTTCCAGCGCGTTCAGGGCGGCATCGACTTCGCGCAGCCGAGCACGGTAGATGGCTGATACCGACTCCGGCAAGGGCTGCGCGGGCATCTGCGCCTGCATGCCTTGCCAGTAATCCAGCCAGGCATCGGGCGCCAGCGCGGGCAAGGCATGCTGCTCATGGGATGCATCGCCACCCGCTGCCGACAGGCGCTCCAGGCAGGTCTCGGCCAGGGGCTTGAGGACGGTATCGCGCAGCTTTGCCGTCGATGCGACGACCGCATCGCCATTGCGTCCGGAACGCCACGCGATGAATGCCTCCTTGGCCGGCAGCAGGCCGACGGCGACCGGCCAGTCCAGCAGCAGCCGCCACAGGTTCTCGTGCAGCGTTTCGATCCACAGTTCGGCGTGCTCCGGTGTGCGCGGCGTCTCGCCCAGCGCCACATTGACCGCCGCCTGCGCCGCCACGCGCTGGGCGTGGGCGCAGAGCGTGAACAGATAAGGCACGGTCTTGATCACAACATCGGGCAACTGGCCTATGAACAGGCGGGTCACCGATGGCCGCTGGAGATCGACGGCGATATCGCGCAATGCCTCTCCATCGTGAGTGGCGCGCACGACCAGCTGGCCGGCCGAAGTCATTGGCTCAACCCGAGAAAGGCCCGTCGCCCGGAAGCCGGCCTGGCCGGCGCAGGGTCCGGCGCCGCCATCGGTCCGGCATGCAAGGCATGGCTCACCGCCAACGCGGTCAGCCGGGCCTGTTCCTGCGTCGGAAACTCGAAGGCGGGCGAGAACAGCGAGCAGAGGTGATAGACACCGATGCGCGCCTCCTCGGCGACAGTAAATTCGTAATCTCCGGACGGAAAGCGCCAGTCGTGCTTGCTGCAGGCGGCCAGGACAGGCCAATCCGCTTCCTGGCCGGGCAGGCACAACAGGTTGATGGCCCAAGGGGTGATCATCACGCCCGCCCAATGGCCTTGGAGCGTACGCGCGAAACCGACCGCCTCGACGCTCAGCGCTGCATTGCAGATCGGCAGGTCGGCCATCCGAGTGTGCGCGATGTCAGTGAACACCGACACCAGTTCGGCCGACGGATCGTTCGCCCAGACTTTCACGCGGCCAACCCTCGGCTCATTCCGCCCTCCGAAAACACAGAACAAGCGACACCCCAAGTAAACCCGCTGCCGACCCCTGCTGACCGGGGAGCGCTCGGACCTCATTCGCGGTCGGTCGCATTCCAAGGCAAGCCTTGGAGCCTTGCTCCCTGCTCATTCCGCCCTCCACAAGCACAGAACAAGCGACACCCCAAGTGAACCCGCTGCCGACCCCAGCTGCCTAGGGAGGGCTCGGACCTCATTCGCGACCGGTCGCATTCCAAGGCAAGCCTTGGAACCTTGCTCCCTGCTCATTCGGTCACCATGAACTTGTGCTTGGGCGCATCGCAACCCGGGCAGCACCAGTCGTCCGGCAGGTCGGCGAAGGGCACGCCGGGGGGAATACCGCGCACGTCGTCGCCCTGCCCGGGGTCGTAGACCCACCAGCAGATACCGCATTCCAGTTTGTCTTCCGGCTTGACGCCGTGATGTGAACCTTCGAATCGCATGGTCAGTGATCAGCTTCGTGATTGGCGAAAGGACGTACACGCCTCGATTGTATTGCGGCCCCGATCGCATGCCGGGGCACGCCCATGCTAACGCGAGTACGAGCGACTGCGCCAGCGGCGCGAACGCTCGCTTTCGGTTTCGACGGAACTATTACGCGATGCCGTATCAGACGGGTTCGACCATCATGTCGAGGTATTCACGCAGGCGCTCGACCGAATCGCCGAAGTCTTCGTCCGCCGCCAGCGCCACGTCGGGCATGCCGACGATTTCGATGGAGTTCAGGATCAGGGTGTCCATACTGTTGAAGTACTGCACCCACCAGACGTTCCGCAGCCTCGTGCTGGTGATGCGGCAATTGCCGTAGCCGCGCGACAGCAGCGACACTTCGCGGTGCCCCAGCCAACCGTAAAGGGTATCGAGATCGGCGTCGGAAACCGGCAACAGGGTCAGGTTGATGATGTGCGCCGGCTGGCCCGGTTTGAACGCGGCGGCCTGCATGCGGATTTCCTCGACCAGAGCCTGGGCGTTCATGCAGCCGACCGGATAGTCGGGAGGCGGAAGCGTCGCCTCGGCCGCCCTCAGCATGGCATCGGTGAGAACCTCTGGAATGGCGCCCGTTTCCAGGCGGTCAACCAGCATTGCCCCGTCATCGGCCATTTTGAGTACGCGCCAGATGCCGGCGAAAGCCGTCTCCTGCACGCGCCAATGCTCCGGCGCGGTGGTAAAGGCACTGACCTCGCCAAAACCCATGGACTGGTTGATCACATCGCGCACCCCGGCCTCCAGCCCGAGCAGGTCGAGTTTCGCACCGCCGGCCATACCCGCATGCGCCGCCCCCTCAAGGAAGACCCCGAGCAGGCGGGCCGCCTGGTCGACGGATTCCGGCGAGGCGTTGTCAGGCAGTCGCGGCTGATGGAAGGTTTCCATCCCCTTGGGCATGGGCAGGTAGTCCGGCGCTTCCTCGCCCTGGGACCCCGGCCCCATGGCAACGACGGAAATCGGGAAGGGGCGCATCGTCGACGGGTTCATACGCAACCTCCTTGCGCGGCAACACGAACAGGAATACCGATCGGCTTCGGCTGGGCCGGACCGCTGAGCAGGCGGGTAACTTCGGACTGGTATTCGCCCCAGTCACGAATGCCGTTCAGGGATCCGACGAACTCGCCATCGCGCAGGAAAACGACGGCCGGCGCGCGCGCGATGCCGAATTGCTGCATCAGGGCAGGCGCCGTATCGGGCCCCGCGACGTGGCGGGAAACCTGGTCGCCCAGCGGCTTGAGGGCCTCGGGCAAAATGACGCAGGCGTCGAGCACCTCGAGATTGCGCTGCGGGTCATCGGTGATCAGTACGGCCGCGAGGCCGGCCGGGAACTCGGGGCTGTCACCTTCGAGACGGCGGAAGGCGTGCTTGCTCTGCATGCGGGCAATCGCCGACTGCAACCGGTCGAGCGAGGTCGGGCCTGGAGAAAGCTGGAGGCTCATGATTGTTGTGTCCTCAGAAAATCGGGTAGTTGGGGTTCGCGGTCGAGATCCGCGAAAAACGCGGAAAAATCGGTAGCGCCGGACTGGGCGGCTGCCAGCGCATCGAGTGCCGCATCGACAGCCACAGCCCGCTCGGCCGGGATGATCTCGCGCGCAGCATCGAGAAAGGTGAGCAACCAGGTTCCCGGCGGCTGCGCGCCAACCAGGCTGAGATCGACCCGCAGCTCGCCGCTACGGCTGCGGCAGCGGGCGAAGTGCTCACCGGACTCGATCACCTGTGCGGGAATGCCAAGGCACATGTCAGGCCGCTCCTGCTGCCCGGCAGCGCGACAAGGGGCGGGTGAGCAAGGCGTGCCCGGCGATCATGCCGCCTCCATGTTCAGGAAACGGGCATCGCCCAGGCGATAGGCCTGGTCGGCCGGCGGGCGCTCGCCCTCGTAGACGCCGATCGCCAGGGCCGTATCGGTAATCGGTTCGGCAACCTCGTCACGAGTGCACCCCGGCGCACCCCAACGCGCAAGCCAGTCGAGCGCCTTGTCGAGCGCCGGCGCCATCTGCGCCTTGACCACATCGCGCAAGCTGCCGCCATAGTCCTCGAGCTCCTCGGGCTGCACGCCGATCAGCACCAGTTCTTTCGGCAGTTTGCCGGTCAGCTCGGCGGCCATCAGAACTTCCTGGAAACCGGTCTGGTGCAGGCTCATCTTTTTCGCGCCCATGAAGCGCGGCACCTGATCGCCGATCACTTCGCGCATCGTCCCCGGCGCGTCGCCGTAATCGACGGCATCGAAGACCAGCAGACAATCCGCTTCCTGCACATAGGGCAACAGGTAGAGGCCCTGCGTGCCGCCATCCATCAAGTTCACTTGCGGCGGGAAGCGCCAGCCTTCGTTCAAGGCTTCGACACAGCGCACCCCGAAGCCTTCATCGGCCCACAGCAGGTTGCCGATACCGAGAACCAGAATGCGTTTGGAATCCATCGTCATCTTCCGAAAAAAACGCCCCGGTCGCGTGAGGGTGCGAGCCGGGGCAAACGCAAGGTAAACCTTAAACCTGAGCGCTGGCGAGACCGCGCCGGCAGCAGCGCTGCGCGGTACGCACCGACCACGCGGCCTCAGCCGACACGGGCATCAGTCCTTGAACATCCGCCAGCCGCTGATCATCGTAGAGATCAACGATTGGCGACTCATGATGTCTTCGCGGATGGCTGCATAGACATGCACCAGCACGAAGGTCATCATGATCCACATGCCCAGCCGGTGCAGGTTATGCACCTGCATTGAGCCTCCAAGCGCCGGAATGACCCAGCCGAACAGCGTATCCTGCCAGCTGCCCAGCCCCGTGCCCTCGCTGTACAGCGCGAAGCCGGTAAACACCATACCCACCGCCAGCACCGTGAAGAAGAAGAACATCATCAGCTGGGCCATCGGGTTGTGACCGACGTATTTCTTGGGCGTCTTTTCGAGGAACATGTACCAGCGCAACTCGAAAAACACTTCGCTCCACCACTGCGGATTGGTGATCGGCAGCTTGAAAATCTGCTTGGCGTGGTGGTTGCCAACAATGGCCCAGTAAATGCGGCCGAGCAGGCCAATGGCAAAGATGTAGGCCGCGGCGAAATGGGCGAAGCGGATATAGCCCATCAGGAAATTCTCCGCGGCTTCGCCGGGCACCGTCGGCAAGGGTTTGCCGATGAAGTAGCCAGTCACCGCGAGAATCACCATGCACAAGGCGTTTATCCAGTGCCAGAGCCGCACCGGCGCTTCGTAGACGTAGATCGAACGGACCTGTTTACCGTGCCGTTCGGCCTCCAGCATGTCCTGTTGAGAGAGCATGATTGCCTCCTTTCCGGACCGCTCAGCGGACCTTGACCGACGTCATTTCCTGGCCGTCCGGGCTCATCACGTGCGTCGAGCAGGCCAGGCAGGGATCGAAGGAATGCAGCGTGCGCAGGATTTCGAGCGGCTCGTCCGCCTTGGCTACCGGAGTATCCATCAGCGAGGCCTCGAAGGCGCCGATCTGGCCCTTGTGGTCGCGCGGACCGCCGTTCCAGGTGGTCGGCACGACGCACTGGTAGTTGTCGATCTTGGTGTCCTTGATCTTGATCCAGTGGCCGAGCGCACCACGCGGGGCTTCGGTGAAGCCGGCGCCCATGGCTTCCTTCGGCCAGGTGCTCGGTTCCCATTTCTCGATATTGGCGGTATTCAGATCGCCCGCCTTCAGGTTGGCCATCAGCTTGTCGAATTGCTGGCTCTGCAGCTTGACGCAATACGCCGTTTCCAGACCGCGCGCCGCCGTGCGGCCGAGCGTCGAGAACAGCGCGGTAACCGGTACGTCGAGCTTCTTCAGCGCACCTTCGACCAGACCGTGGATTTCCGGATACTGCTTGGGCTGCAGGTAGCCGAGCACCATGCGCGGCAGGCAGCCGACTTCCATGGCGTGACCGCGCCAGCGCGGCGCCTTGATCCACGAATACTTGCCGCCTTCATCCAGTTCCTTGATGTTGGTCTTGGTGCCCTTGGTGTTGGGGCCGAGCACGAAATTCGGTTCGGTAACGCCGTCGAAGGGGTGCAGGCCCTTGGTCTCGTCCGGGTACTTGTACCAGGAGTGGGCGACGAATTCCTGCACCTGCTCCGGGTCCTTCAGGTCGACCGGGTGGATTTCGTCGAGCTTGCCGTTGATGATCGCGCCGCGCGGCAGCAACAGGTTGCCCGAGGTGTAATCGTTGGCCTTTTGCGGAATGTCGCCGTAGGACAGCAGGTTCTTGGACGACAAACCGCCGCCGTACAACCAGCCCTTGTAGAAGGAGCCGATGGCCAGCAGGTCGGGAATGTACACCTGCTCGACGAATTCGGTAGCGCGGTCGATGATGCTCTTGACCAGGTTCAGGCGCTCCATGTTCACCGCCCCGACGGCACCGACGCCTTCGAGGTTGATGGCGCAGGGCACGCCGCCGACCAGCCAGTTCGGGTGCGGGTTCTTGCCGCCGAAGATGGTATGGACCTTGACCAGGTCCTTCTGGAAGTCGAGTGCTTCGAGATAGTGCGCCACGGCCATCAGGTTGGCCTCCGGCGGCAGCTTGTAGGCCGGGTTGCCCCAGTAGCCGTTCATGAAGGGGCCGAGCTGGCCCGATTCGACGAATTTCTTCAGGCGGTTCTGGATGTCGCGGAAATAGCCCGGCGACGACAGCGGCCACGACGAAATGCTCTGCGCCAGCGTCGAGGTCGCCTTCGGATCGGCCTTCAGCGCCGACACGACATCGACCCAGTCGAGCGCATGCAGATGGTAGAAGTGCACCAGATGGTCGTGAATGTACAAATTCAGCTGCATCAGGTTGCGGATGGTGTTGGCGTTTTCCGGAATCTGGATCTTCAGCGCGTCCTCGACGGCGCGCACCGAGGTCAGCGCATGGGTGCCGGTACACACGCCGCAGATACGCTCGGTGAAGGCCCAGGCGTCGCGCGGATCGCGGCCCTTGAGGATGACTTCCAGACCGCGCCACATGGTACCGGTGGAGACGGCATTGCGGATGACGTTCTTGTCGTCGAGGTTCACTTCCACGCGCAGGTGGCCCTCGATACGGCAGACCGGGTCGACGACGACGCGCTTGCCGGAGTTGTCGAGCTTGAAGCCTTGGGTTTCGTAGGCAGCCATCTAATTATTCCCCCTTCTGTTCTTCACTGGTGCTGGCAGATTCGCCGGCCTTCTGGCGGGCGCGGGCCAGTGCCGTCACGGCGGCATGGGCGGCAATCGCAGCACCGACGGTACCGGCGGCAGCCTTACCGATGGAGTCGGCATTCGCTTCGGCGCCGAACGGCGTGATCGAGGTCACGCGGTCGTAGAAACTGCCCTTATCCCAGAAGCCTTCTTCCGAGCAGCCGATACAGCCGTGGCCGGATTGCACCGGCCAGCTGACGCCGCCGTTCCAGCGCATGGACGAACAGGCGTTGTAGGTGGTCGGGCCCTTGCAGCCCATCTTATACAGGCAGTAACCCTTGCGCGCGCCCTCGTCATCCCAGGCTTCGGCGAACTGGCCGGCGTCGAAATGGCCACGGCGGTAGCACTTGTCGTGGATGCGCTGACCGTAGAACATTTTCGGGCGCCCCTGACGGTCGAGTTCGGGAATACGGTCGAAGGTCAGCATGTAGGTGACGACGCCGGTCATCACCTCGGCAATCGGCGGGCAACCCGGCACGTTGATGATCGGCTTGCCGGAAATGACCTTGTGCACCGGCGTGGCGCGCGTCGGATTCGGCTTGGCGGCCTGCACGCAGCCGTAGGAGGCGCAGGCGCCCCAGCTGATGATCGCCTTGGCGTCGGCACAGGTTTCCTTGAGCACTTCGACGAAGGGGCGACCGCCATGGATGCAGAACATGCCGTCTTCGTTGAGCGGCGGATTGCCTTCCACCGCCACGATGTAGTTGCCCTTGTACTTCTTCTTGACCTCTTCGATGATCGCCTCGGCCTGGTGGCCGGCAGCCGCCATCAGCGTGTCGTCGTAGTCGAGGGAAAGCATGGAGAGCACGACATCCTTGGTCAGCGGGTGCGCCGAGCGGATGAAGGATTCGGAACAACAGGTGCACTCCAGGCCGTGTAGCCAGATCACCGGCGTACGCGGCTTGGTTTCCAGCGCATGGGCAATGCGCGGTGCTGCCGCGGAACCCAAGCCGAGCGAAGTCGCGGTCAGGCTGCAGAATTTCAGGAAACTGCGCCGGGTGATGCCTTGGCGGCGCAGCACTTCATAGAATGTTTCTGTCACTTGGCAATCCCCCGTTGGTTGTTTTGTCTCCGGAGCAACCAACGCAAGGCGTGTGCCACGCTCGAACA
>CAMKYP010000151.1 GCA_946477505.1 uncultured Dechloromonas sp.
AATAGAAATGAAGATTTGTGTTTTGCCGGGTGACGGCATCGGTCCGGAAATCATGACGGAAGCCGTCCGCGTGCTGCAGGCGCTGGACCTCAAGTTCGAACTCGAAGAAGGGCTGATTGGCGGCGGTGCAGTGGATGCAACTGGCACACCGTATCCCGAGGCGACGAAAAAACTGACGGCCGAAGCCGATGCCATCCTGCTCGGCGCTGTGGGCGGCCCGAAGTGGGACGTGCTGGCACGCGAACTGCGTCCAGAGCGCGGCCTGCTCGGTATTCGCAAGGATCTGGCCCTGTTCGCCAACCTGCGTCCGGCCATCCTGTATCCGGAGCTGGCCAACGCCTCGACCCTGAAGCCGGAAGTCGTGGCTGGACTGGATATCCTGATCGTCCGCGAACTGACCGGTGACATCTATTTCGGACAGCCGCGCGGCATTCGCGAGGAAAACGGCGAGCGCGTCGGTTTCAACACCATGGTGTACAGCGAATCCGAAGTGCGCCGCATTGGCCATGTCGCTTTCCAGGCAGCCCAGAAGCGCAACAAGAAGCTGTGTTCGGTGGACAAGATGAACGTGCTGGAAACCACGCAGCTGTGGCGTGACGTCATGGTCGAAGTGAGCAAGGACTACCCGGATGTCGAACTCAGCCACATGCTGGTCGATAACGCCGCCATGCAACTGGTACGTGCCCCGAAGCAGTTCGATGTGATGGTGACCGGCAACATGTTCGGTGACATCCTGTCCGACGAGGCCTCCATGCTGACCGGCTCGATTGGCATGCTCCCTTCCGCCTCGCTGGACGCCAACAACAAGGGCATGTACGAACCTTCGCACGGATCGGCGCCGGACATCGCCGGCAAGGGTCTGGCCAATCCGCTGGCCACCATCCTGTCGGTCGCCATGATGCTGCGCTACACCTTCAATCTGGAAGAGCAGGCCGTGCGCATCGAAAACGCAGTCAAGAAGGTGCTCGCCCAGGGGTATCGCACCGGCGACATCTACGAGCGTGGTACCAACAAGGTAGGTACCAAGGAAATGGGTGACGCCGTGCTGGCGGTGCTGGCGTAAACCGAAAGGCGCATTCGTGCGTTAAATAAAGGTTCTATTCGGAGAGTAAGTCATGAAGAAGGTTGGTCTGGTCGGTTGGCGTGGCATGGTTGGTTCCGTGCTGATGCAGCGTATGGTTGAAGAGGGTGATTTCGCCCATATCGATCCGGTGTATTTCTCCACTTCTGCCGCCGGTGGCAAGGCCCCGGTGTTTGGCGGCAAGGAAGCTTCGCTGCCGCTGCAGGATGCATCCAATATCGATGCGTTGAAGGCCTGCGAAATCATCATCACCTGCCAGGGCGGCGACTACACCAAGGAAGTCTTTCCCAAGCTGCGTGCCAGCGGCTGGAATGGTCACTGGATCGACGCTGCTTCTGCGCTGCGCATGGCTGACGACGCCGTGATTATCCTCGACCCGGTCAACATGAACGTGATCAAGGAATCGCTGGCCAAGGGCGGCAAGAACTGGATCGGCGGCAACTGCACCGTTTCCCTGATGCTGATGGGCCTCGGCGGCCTGTTCCAGAATGACCTGATCGAATGGGCCACCTCGATGACCTATCAGGCCGCCTCCGGTGCTGGTGCGCAGAACATGCGCGAACTGATTGCCCAGATGGGGACCATTCACGCTTCCGTTGCCGACCTGCTGGCCGACCCGGCTTCCGCCATCCTCGACATTGACCGCAAGGTTGCCGAAACCATCCGTTCGGATGCCTTCCCAAAGAAGAATTTCCGCAACACCCCGCTCGCCGGCTCACTCATTCCGTGGATCGACGTGCCGGTCGAAGGCGGCCAGTCCAAAGAGGAGTGGAAGGGCGGAGCCGAGTGCAACAAGATCCTCGGCAAGCCGGCTTTCCGTTCGGCTGGTTCGATCCCCATTGACGGTTTGTGCGTGCGTATCGGCGCCATGCGTTGCCACAGCCAAGCGCTGACCATCAAGCTGAAGAAGGACGTGCCGCTCGATGAAATCAGCGATATGCTGGCCAAGGCTAACCCGTGGGCCAAGGTCGTGCCGAACGATCGCGAGATCTCCGAGCGCGAGCTGACCCCGGCCGCCGTTACCGGTACCCTGACCGTGCCGGTTGGCCGTCTGCACAAGATGGCGATGGGTCCGGAATACCTGGCTGCCTTCACTTGCGGCGATCAGTTGCTGTGGGGTGCTGCCGAGCCGTTGCGCCGTATGTTGTGCATTCTGCTCGACGCCTGATCCTTGCATATTTGCGATAAAAACCGGGGTTGATCCCCGGTTTTTTTATTTGTTGGGAATATGCAAAAGCTGGTAGATTAGAAGCCGGATTAGCTTGCATTGCTAAGTCCATGATGTTAATTTGAAAGTCCCAATTTCCACCTCAGGGTTTCGCTGTGACCGAAACTAAACACACCCAATTCAAAAAGCGCGCCGTGGCTCTTGCCGTCGCGTCGTGTTTGTCGTTCGCGCCGTTGATGGCCCAGGCTGCCGGGCTAGGGAAATTGACCGTTCTGTCGGGGCTGGGCCAGCCTCTGCGCGCCGAGTTGGATATCGGTGCCACAAAGGATGAATTGGCCGGGATGAGTGCGCGGCTGGCGCCGCAGGATGCTTTCAGGCAAGCCGGCGTAGACTTCGCCAGCGTGCTGCTTGATCTTCGTTTTACGGTCGAAAAACGCCCCAACGGGCAGGCAGTCGTCAAGGTCTCGTCGTTGAAGCCCATCAACGAGCCTTTCCTGGATTTTCTTGTTGAGCTGAACTGGCCTGCCGGTCGTTTGGTTCGCGAATACACGTTCCTCCTCGATCCGCCGGAGATTGCAGCGAAGCAGACGTCGCGCCCGGTAGCCGAGGCGCGCATCGTTGAAACGGTGCGCGGAGGCAGTGTAGCGGAAGAGCGTCTAGCGCCGCCCAGGGTCGCGCCGCGTCCGGCCCCGGCCCCGAAAGTCGCTGCCGAGCCGAAGCCTAAGGCGGAAAGCGGCAACACCCGCCTCGTCGAAAGCGGCGATACGCTGCGCAAGATTGCGGATGAAACCAGGCACGATGGCGTGACGCTTGAGCAGATGCTGGTCGGTTTGTTCCAAAGCAACCAGGAAGCGTTCATCGGCAAGAATGTGAACCGCCTCAAGGCGGGCGCCATTCTGAACATCCCAGAGAAATCCGCCGTGGAGTCGGTTTCTCCTGCTGAGGCACGCAAGATCTATGTTGCCCAGACCAGCGATTGGAACAACTATCGCCAGAAACTGGCTGCTAGCACGGCCAAGACGCCTGCCGGGACCGATGAGGGTGGGGCGCAGTCCAGTTCGGGAAAAATCACCGCCAAGGTCGAAGAGAAGGCGGCGCCTGCGGAGCAGGGGAGGGATCAACTAAAGGTCGCCCGCACCGACGCAGCGGCCAAGGGGGGCGCCTCCGCCAAGGCTGCCGAGACGGCGGAGCAGGTCGCGCGCGACAAGGCACTGAAGGATGCGCAGGAGCGTATGGCGCTCCTCGAAAAGAATGTCGGCGAGTTGCAGAAGCTGCTGGAAATGAAGAACCAGAAACTTGCCGAATTGCAGCAACCGCCGAAGAAGGAAGAGCCGAAACCGCTTGAACAGCCGAAACCGGCGCCGAGGCTCGAAGAGCCGCCCAAACCAGTCGAAGCCCCGAAACCTGTCGAGCCGCTTAAGCCGGTTGAGCCGCCGAAAGCCGAAGAGACGAAGCCAGTCGAAGCCCCGAAACCCGTAGAGGCAAAACCGGCGGAGGCAGCAAAGCCGGTCGAGCCGCCGAAGGCCGTGACGCCGCCGGTTCCTGCCCCGATAGAGGAACCGGGGATCATCGATTCCTTGATGGAGGATCCGCTGCCGCTGGTTGGCGGTGGTGGTGTGCTGGCTTTGCTGGCAGCCTATTTCCTGGTGCGGCGCCGGCGTACCCAGGGGGCATCGGTTGAAACGACCGCGGCGCCGATGCCGTCGAGCCTTGGTCCGAATTCTGTTTTCCGCATGACTGGTGGGCAAAGCGTTGATACTGGCAATACGCCGCCGCAGACCGGAGATTTCAGCCAGACCGGACCTGGAACGATCGATACCGACGAGGTCGATCCGGTCGCAGAAGCCGATGTGTACATGGCCTATGGGCGCGATACCCAGGCTGAGGAAATCCTGCTTGAGGCGCTGCAGAAGGATCCGCAGCGCACGGCGATCCATGCCAAGCTTCTGGAGATTTATGCCAACCGACGCAGCCTGAAGCAATTCGAGACGCTTGCCAGCGAGCTCTATGCTCAGACTGCCGGTGTCGGGCCGGATTGGGATAAGGTAGCCCTGCTGGGTGCTGCGCTTGATCCCGGTAATCCGCCTTTTGCCGCTGAACCGGTTGTCGAAGCAGAGCCGCAGTCCGATGTTTCGTCGGATATGCCCGCAGAAGAACCTTCCGCGCCGCTTCCCGAGATTGGATTCGCCGACGGCATCGAACGGGATACCATGGTTATTTCCCAGGAGACAACCGAGTCCCGGCAGACGAGCGAAGCGGACTCGGCTGTCGATATTCCGGCTGACAATGTCGATGGGATGACCCTTGATTTTGATTTGGGCGAGGCCACCGTTGCCCCGGAGTTCAGTCAAGCCAGTGAAACGCCGGCAGAAGATGTCGCACTGCAAGGGGGCGATGCGCTTGATTTCGATCTGGCTGCCGAACTCGGTGAGCCGGAAACGCAGATTCCGCGTGTGGAACCTGAGCCGCTCGCGGTAGCCCGGGACGAATTGCCTGCAGATTCCGGGGCTATCGATTTCGATCTGAACATTGCGGAAAAGCCTTTGCTGGACCAGTCGGATGCCAATACGCCCACGCCCGATTTTTCGCCGGAGGGAACGCTGGTGATGCCGTCGGCTTCCGTGTCCGAGGACTTCGACGTGGGTCTGGGCACCTGGGTTGGTGTCGAGGGGCAGGGGGTTTCTGTCGATACGGCAGAAGCCGCTGGTCCATCTTCGGCGCCTTCGCTGACGAGCACGGTTGTCAATTCTCTGGGCGGCACGGATACATTCGTCGGTGGTGAAGACCTGTTGAACTTTGGTCGTGAGAGTTCGCCGGAGAGTCTAACCAGTACGGTTGTGAATCCCGGCATGGTTGATAGCGACGCACTGGAGTTCGACGTCAAACTGAGCGAGTCTGTCTTCCTGGGTGAGCCGATGACGCCTCCGGAGTTTGATATTGGATCGATCAATCTCGACTTGTCCGCTCAGCCAGAGCAGGTTCAGGTGCCTGAGCCGCTGGCCGCTCTGGCGGCCGAGCCGGTGGCCCCGGCTGCGGAGCCGGTACAAGATGCGCAGTGGGAGGAGGTCAATACCAAGCTCGACTTGGCCAAGGCCTACGAGGAAATGGGTGACCTTGAGGGGGCCCGGGAGCTTTTGCAGGAGGTGGTCAGCGAAGGGCCGGTGGATCTAGTCGAACAGGCAAAGACCATCCTCGCCCGCATAGCCGGGTAGAATTCAGGTTTGCGAATGGCACATGGCCCCGCGAGGGGCTTTGTGCATTTTGAGGGCTGAATTTGCATCCATCCTGTGCGTTGATCGTCTGGCTGGCCGCTGTTGTCGGCGTGCAGTTTGCAGGCTACGCCGGTCTGGCGCTGCTGGCCGTGGCGGCATTGGCACTGGCTCCGCGCAGTGCATGTCGCTGGACGGCCTACGTGCGCCGGGCCAGATGGTTGTTGCTGACGCTGTGGCTGATCCTGGCCTACAACGCACCGGGCGAGGCCTGGCTGGACAAACCTTGGGCGCCGACCTACGAAGGGATGGCTGAAGCCGGCTTGCAGGCGGTTCGCCTGCTGGTCATGCTCCTCTGGCTGGCCTGGTTGTTCACCGCTCAGGGGCGGGACGGGATGGTCAGCGGCTTGTGGGGTCTGTTTTGTCCCTGGGGCCGGTTCGGCATCAAGGCCGACCGCTTGGTCGTTCGCCTGTCGCTGGTTCTCGACAATCTGGAGACTCCCCTGGAAAAAGGGAGCTGGCGACGCATGTTGCTGACCGGCGGCTACGATACCGCCGGACCGGCCAGCCTTGACTTGCTTGTCGTTTCATGGGCGCCCCGGGATACCCTGGTTGTGCTCGGGTGTATCGCGGGATTGCTCGGAGTATGGGTGTTGTGAGAATCGCTCTTGGAGTTGAATACTGCGGCACGAATTTTCGCGGCTGGCAGAGCCAGGCCGGTGGTGGAACTGTGCAGGATGCGCTGGAGCGTGCCTTGCACCAGATCGCCGGGGTGCCGGTCGGTGTGCTCTGCGCTGGGCGTACTGATGCCGGGGTGCACGCCACGCAGCAGGTCGTTCATTTCGACACCGATGTCGAGCGGCCACTGACCGCCTGGGTGCGCGGCGTCAATTCCAATTTGCCGGACGGCGTGGCGGTACGTTGGGCCAACCCGGTGAGCGATGAATTCCACGCCCGTTTCAGCGCCCGAGGCCGGCGTTATCGCTATCTGCTGCTCAATCGGGCGCAACGCCCGGGCTTGTGGCAGGGGCGGCTGGGCTGGTTCCATTTGCCACTGGATGTTGCCGCCATGCAGCAGGCAGCGAAGCTACTGCTTGGCGAGCACGATTTTTCGGCTTTTCGGGCGGCTGAATGCCAGGCCAAATCGCCGGTCAAGACGATGACTCAGGCGTCGGTCCGCCAGTTCGGCAGCATGATCATCTTCGATTTCGAGGCCAGCGCCTTCCTGCATCATATGGTGCGCAACCTGGTCGGGACGCTGGTCCATATCGGTAAAGGGGCCCAGTCAGCCGGCTGGGTCGACGAATTGCTGGGCATGAAGGACCGCAAGTTGGCAGCGCCGACCTTTTCTCCGGACGGGTTGTATTTCCGCGGCCCGGTCTATGAGGCGCATTGGGCGCTGCCGGACCCGGCCGACGATTTCCTCGATGGGATACTGGCATGAAAACCCGAATCAAGATTTGGGGACTAGTAAAACATAATTTGCTAGTATCCAAACATGATCGCGTACTCGTACATTCGCTTCTCCAGCGTTGAGCAGAGAAAAGGCGACTCCTACAGACGCCAACTTGAGGCATCAGAAAAGTATGCCCAAGAACACGGCCTGACACTTGATACATCCTTCAAGCTCCATGACTTGGGGCGATCTGCCTTCGACAAAGCCAATGTCACCAAGGGAAAGCTAGGTGCATTCCTTCGTGCTATTGAAGACGGTAGGGTGCCCAAAGGGGCATACCTGCTAGTTGAATCGCTGGACCGTTTGTCTCGAGCTCAAGTGTTGGATGCACTGACCCAATTCACCGCGATTCTCACTGCTGGCGTCAGCATAGTTACGCTGTCGGATAGGCAGGTGTATTCGCATGAATCCGTCAGCGATAACCCGATGCAGTTGATGGTCTCGATCCTCATCATGGTCCGAGCGCATGAGGAATCGCTCACAAAATCTGATCGAGTTGGTAAAGCGTGGCAGCGAAAGCTTGATGAGGGGCTTAAAAATCACAAGCTGGTAACTAAAGCCGTGCCCAAATGGATGCGCGTTGTTGATGGGAAGATTGAATTGATTCCTGAGCGCGCTGACGTTATAAGGCGAATTTTCACGATGGTTAAGAATGGTTTGAGCCAAGACACCATCGTTCGAACGCTGAATGCGGAGATGTCCGGTTGGAATAAGGCAGGTGAATGGCATCCTTCCTATATCCAAAAGCTGACGATGAACCATGCAACGTACGGTGCATTTGAAACTGGCGGGAAGATTTCTGAGGGCTATTTCCCTGCGGTTATTTCCAAAGAAGAGTTCGACTACGTTAGGTCGTTGCGCAGTAAGCGTAGAACTCGCGGCGATGTTGGAGCGCCTGGAATCAAGCGAGGGCATGGTGTAACGAATCTATTTTCTGGTTTGGTTTACTGCGGTTACTGTGGTGCCAGAATGCAGATTGCTACCAATTTTTCAAAGAAGCACAACCGCACCGACAGATACCTGATCTGCTATGGAGCAAGGATCGGTAAAACGGATTGCGAAATTATCCGCTGGAATTATCGGGACATAGAGGGAGCCTTTTTGCTACAAGTTCCTTATGTCGATTTGGGGACTGTATTCGGTGGGAGGAAAAGCGAGAAGCTTGAGCACTTGGAGTCTGAGCGAGCGAAACTGCTCGGCGTGCTTGAAGGCGCCGAAAAGAAAATTGAAAACCTTTACGCTGCGATTGAAGAAGAGCCATTGCCCGGCCTGGTTAAGCGCCTCAAGGATGCAGAGGCAGCGAAAATTGAGCTTGAAAAAAATTTGGCCTTGATCAGTGCTGAGCTGACGATTGAACGCGTATCTGGTGATACAGGCCGTTCAAGGATGAAGATGTTGCTGATGCTTTTCAAGGCAATGAAGCAAGAGACAGATGAACTCCAGCTACGCACAATTCGCGAAGGGCAGAGGTGGTTCCGCGAATCCGGACATCGAGTTAAGTGAAATCTCTGCTTC
>CAMKYP010000152.1 GCA_946477505.1 uncultured Dechloromonas sp.
GGCGTCAGGTTCAATGTCAGCGTCGCCTTGCGCACCTCGGCCGCACCTTGCGGCGCGAACGGATCGCTGCCCGCCTTGCCGCCGCCGACGGCGGTATAGACCAGCTTGACGTGCGGATTGGCCTGGGCAATGGCGCGCGCCTGCTCGGCGGCGGCAAAGCTGTCCTTGAAGGTGACGCCGGGCTGCAGGGTCAGGTAGATCTGCGTCTGCGACAGGTCGTCCGGCGGCAGGAAGCCCTTGGGCAGCAGCGGCACCAGCATGAAGGAGCCGAAGAAAAAGACCGCCGCAGCCAGCAGGGTTACGACGCGATGGCGCAGGCACCAGGCCGCCCAGCCTTCATAGACCTGTAGCCAGCGTGGTGGCCGGTGCTCGTCGGCAACCGGTTTGAGGATGTAGGCCGCCATCATCGGCGTCAGCATGCGGGCGACGACCAGCGAGAAGAAGACGGCGATGGCCGCCGTCCACCCGAATTGCACGAAGAACTTGCCGGCCACGCCGCTCATGAAGGCGGTGGGCAGGAAGACGGCGATCAGCGTGAAGGTGGTGGCGATGACCGCCAGGCCGATTTCGTCGGCCGCCTCCATGGCCGCCTGGTAGGGCGTCTTGCCCATGCGCAGGTGGCGCATGATGTTCTCGATCTCGACGATGGCGTCGTCAACCAATATGCCGACCACCAGCGACATCGAGAGCAGGGTCACGACATTGAGCGTGAAGCCCATCTGCCACATGACGAAGAAAGTCGGGATCGCCGACAACGGCAACGCGGCAGCCGACACGAAGGTCGCCCGGCCGTCGCGCAGGAAGAGCCAGACGACCAGCACGGCGAGCAGCGCCCCCTCGATGAGCAGCTTCATCGAACCTTCGTAGTTCTCGACGACCGGATCGACGAAGTTGAAGGCCTCCGTGATCTCGATGTCCGGATGCTCGGCCTTCAGCTTGTCCAGCGCGACGAGCACGGCATCGCGCACCTCGATCTCGCCCGCCCCCTTGCTGCGCGTGACCTCGAAGCCGACCACCGGCTTGCCGTTGAGCAGGGCCGCCGTCCGGCGTTCCCCCACGGTATCGCTGACCTTCGCCACCTGATCGAGGCGGATGCGCCGACCATCAGAGAGCACGATGTCCATGCCACCCAACTCGTCGGCGCTACGTACCGTCGCCAGGGTGCGTACCGACTGCTCGACGCCGCCGATATCCGACTTGCCGCCGGAAGCCTCCTGCTGGATACGACGCAACTGCCGCGAGATATCGGCGGCCGTGACGTTCAGCGCCAGCATGCGGGCCGGATCGAGCTCGATGCGTATCTCGCGGGTCACGCCGCCGACCCGCGACACGGCCCCGACGCCGCGCGCCGAGAGCAGTGCCTTGCTCACCGTGTTGTCGACGAACCATGACAGCGCCTCGTCGTCCATGCGCGGAGATGCCACGGTATAGGTCAGGATCGGCGCCCCGGACAGGTTAACCTTGCTGACCACCGGATCCTTGAGGTCGCCCGGCAGGTCGGCGCGGATGCGCGACACGGCATCGCGCACGTCGTCCAGCGCTTCCTGCGTCGGCTTTTCCAGGCGGAACTCGACGGTCACGATGGCCGTGCCGTCCTGCACCTTGGTGTAGATGTGCTTGATGCCCTGCAGCGTCGCCACCGAATTCTCGATCTTGCGCGCCACCTCGGTCTCCATCTGAGCCGGCGCCGCGCCGGGCAGGGTGGCGGTGACCGTCACGGTCGGCAATTCGATGTCCATGAATTGCTGGATCTTCATGCCCTTGAAGCCCATCAACCCGGCCAGGGTGAGCAGCAGGAAGAACAGGATGGCCGGCGTCGGATTCCGGATCGACCAGGACGAAACGTTCATGGCTTGGCGTCCGGCGCGACCTTGACGGCATCGCCGTCAGCCAGGAAGCCGGCCCCCGATTCGACGACACGCATACCCGGCTGCAGCCCGGAAACCACCTCGACCCGGTCGCCCGAGCGCCGGTCGAGCATAACCTTGACCTGCGCCACGCGGTCCTCGCCCTCCAGGCGGAACAGGTAGGCAAAGCCTTCGCGCAGCACGATGGCGCTCTGCGGGAGCGTCAAGGCCGGCGCACGCCCGAGTTCGAAGGCGCCGCGCGCGAACATGCCGGCACGTACGGCCGGCGACGGCGGCAAATCGACATAGACCAAGCCGTTGCGCGTCTGCGGGTCGATGCTCGGCGCCACGGCCCGCACCGTCCCCTTCACCGTCTCGCCGCCCGGTGCGGTCAGAACAGCGGCGATGCCGGGCTTGACCTGGCCCAGATCGGCCGACGGAACCTCGGCGCGCCATTCCAGGCGGCCGCCGCGAATCAGGCGGAACAGCTCCTGGCCCGACTGGGTCAGCGAACCGACGGTCGCATTGCGCGCCGAGATCACACCATCGTCCGGCGCCAGCACACCGGTCTTGTCCATTTTCAATTGGGCCGACTGCAAGCGGGCCTGCCCAGCGGCAAGGCGCGCCTGTGCCGTATGCAAGGCGGTCTGGTACTGGGTGTTGAGCTGCGAGCTGTAGAAACCTTTCTCGCGCAGTTCCCTGGCGCGTTCGGCATTGGCCTTCGCCTCGCCGGCACTGGCTTCCAGCTCGGCAACCGCCGCCTTGGCCTCGGCCAGTTCGCTGGCCACCGTGTCATTGGCGATACGGGCCAGAACCTGGCCTTTCCGGACGACATCGCCCACCTGCACCCGTACCTCGGTGATCCGGTAGTTCGCGATTTCCGCGCCGATCACCGCCTCCTGCCAGGCCACGACATTGCCGTTGGCCGCTAGCAGCTTCGGCCAGTCCAGCGTTTGCGGCAAAGTCAGGCCGACAGTCAGCGCCGGGCGGGCTGCGGGCGGCCTGGCCGCCTCGTCGGGCGGCGAGGCATCCGGACGCAGCAAAACGAACGCCATGCCCACCACCCCCAGGGCAGCCAGCACCAACAAGCGGGATTTGCGCCCGCCGAGCAGACCCGATGTCTTTTCACTCATGCCTAAACCTGTATCGACCGCATGCAAAGAGAAGTCCCCCTTGCGGGGGACGAAAAAAACGGCCAATGATACCGCGTTCGGCGCTTATGTCAGCGCCGTAATGACCCTTCGGTCATCACGGTTTCGCCAGTTCGGCCTTGGCCTCGGCCTCCGTCCCGCTGATCTTCGGCGCGATCTGCCGCTTGGCCAGCGCCTCGCCCAGCTTCATGCGCAGGAAGGTGCTGGCGGTGTAGCGCGTCACGTCGTGGTAGTGGCGCTCGACAACGCCTTTCACCATGTCGATGTAGGCATCGACCAGCTCCGGCGAGATGTTGAAACGGTCGTAATTGACGATGGCGTTGACCTTGTGGCCGACGGGGTCGAGCGCCGCGTCAACCGCCGCCTCGATGCGCCGGATGTCGTCAGCGCTGCGCACGTTGAGACCCGAAAAATCGAGGAAGAACAGGTTTTGCTCGGCGTCGTAGGAAAGGCGTTCGGGTAGCGGCACGTCGAGCAGTTCCGGACGGATGCCCATCGGGCCATCGGCGAAGATGCGCGCGTCCATGATCGCCGGTTCGCCGTCGATGATCGGGCGGAAGGCCATCTTGTCGAGGATGTCCTTCTGCAGATCGACGCCGGGTGCGATTTCGGTCAGCTGCAAACCCTGCCCCGTCAGCCGGAATACGCAGCGCTCGGTGACATAGACCACCTCCTTGCCACGCCGCGCTGCCTCCGGCCCGCTGAAGGTGCGGTGCTCGACCTCGTCGACGAACTTGACCGACTTGCCGTCTTCCCGGATGTGCAGCTTTCCGGCCTCGATGGCGACTTCCAGGTTGCCGGCGGTGAACGTGCCGACGAAAACGACCTTCTTGGCGTTCTGCGAAATGTCGATGAAGCCGCCCGAGCCGGCCAGCCGCGGACCGAACTTCGAGACATTGAGGTTACCCTGCTTGTCGGCCTGGGCCAGTCCAAGGAAGGCGATGTCCAGACCGCCACCCTGGTAGAAGTCGAATTGGCTGGGCTGGTCGATGATCGCCTGGGTGTTGGTCGCCGCGCCGAAATTGAGACCGCCGGCCGGCACGCCGCCGACCACGCCCGGCTCGGCGGTCAGGGTCAGCAGGTCGATGATGTGTTCCTCGGCCGCCACGTTGGCGACGCCTTCTGGCATGCCGATGCCGAGGTTCACCACGGCATTGGCCTTGAGTTCCATAGCGGCCCTGCGGGCGATGATCTTGCGCTCGCTCATTTCCATGGCCGGAATGGCCGACATCGGCACCTTGATCTCGCCCGAAAAAGCCGGGCTGTATTGCTCGATGAAGGTCTGCATGTGGTACTCGGGCTTTTCGGCGACCACGACGCAATCAACCAGGATGCCGGGAATCTTGACCTGGCGCGGATTCAGCGTGCCGCGCTCGGCCACCCGCTCGACCTGGACGATGACGATGCCGCCCGAGTTCTTGGCGGCCATCGCGATGGCCTGTGCTTCCAGCGTCAGCGCCTCCTTCTCCATCGTGATATTGCCGTCCGGGTCGGCCGTCGTGCCGCGAATGATGCCGACGTGGATGGGGAAAGCCTTGTAGAACAGGTATTCCTCGCCGTCGATTTCCATCAGGCGGACGATATCCTGGGTCGTCATGGCGTTCAGCTTGCCGCCGCCGAAACGCGGATCGACGAAGGTGCCGAGGCCGACCCGGGTGATCGTCCCCGGCTTGGCGGCGGCGATGTCGCGGAACAGGTGGGTAATCACTCCCTGCGGCAGGTTGTAGGCCTCGATGCGGTTGGCCACGGCCAGCGCCTGCACCTTGGGCACCAAGCCCCAATGACCGCCGATGACGCGGGCAACGAGGCCGTCGTGGCCGAAGTGGTTGAGGCCGCGTTCCTTGCCGTCGCCCTGCCCGGCCGCGTAGACCAGGGTCAGGTTACGCGGACTCCCCTGGCCTTGCGCATCGGCCGCCTGGCTTTCGACGAATCGCTGCTCGATGGCCACGGCGATATTCTCGGCAAAGCCGATGCCGACGAAGCCGCCGGTGGCGACCGTATCGCCATCGCGGATCAGGCGCACCGCGTCGCGCGCCGACACCACCTTGCCGGTGTCGGAAGCGCGCAGTGAATTCGCCATGGGGTGACGGGTAATTGGCATGTTCATCTCCTCGCTATTCTTGTTGGACTAGACGATACCCGTGGCGTAGAAAACCGCAATGACCACGAACACGGCCAGCGTCTTGATGCAGGTAATGGCGAAGATGTCCTTGTACGACTGGCGATGGGTCAGGCCGGTCACCGCCAGCAGCGTGATCACCGCGCCGTTGTGCGGCAGGGTATCCATGCCGCCGGAAGCCATCGACGCGACGCGGTGGAAGACTTCAAGCGGAATGCCGGCTGCCTGGGCGTTGGCGATGAAGGTGTCGGCCATTGCGGCGAGCGCGATGCCCATGCCGCCGGAAGCCGAGCCGGTAATACCGGCCAGCGCCGTGACCGTGATCGCTTCATTGACCAGGGGATTGGGAATCGCCGACAGGGCATTGGCAACAACCAGGAACCCCGGCAATGCCGCAATGACGGCACCGAAGCCGTATTCGGAGGCCGTGTTCATGGTCGCCAGCAGGGCGCCGCCGATGGCCGTCTTGCTGCCTTCGGCGAATTTGGTGAACACCATTTTCCAGGCAAACAGGAAAACGGTCGCAATGCCGATCAGCAGCGCTCCCTCGACCGCCCAGATGGCCGCCACCGCCTTGGTTTGCTGGACCACCGGCGCGGCCTTGCCGATCACCGCCGGGATAAACGACACCTTCTCGCCGTAGAGTGCAGGAATGGCAGCGGTGAACACCTTGTTCATGACACCGACCATGACCAGCGGCAGGATGGCGATCAGCGGATGGGCCAGGTTGCTGCTGTCGATCGGCTCCGGCTCGTTGCTGTGACCTTCGCCATACCCTTCACCGGCAGCGGCGGCACGACGACGGCACCATTCGAGGTAGCTCAGGCCGCAGACGAGGATGAACAGGCCACCGATGATGCCCAGCCACGGCGCGGCATAGATGTCGGTTTTGAAGAAAGTGGTCGGGATGATGTTCTGGATCTGCGGCGTGCCGGGCAGCGAATCCATCGTGAAGGTGAAGGCGCCGAGCGCGATGGTGCCCGGAATCAGGCGTTTCGGAATGCCGCCCTGGCGGAACATTTCCGCCGCGAACGGATACACCGCGAAGACAACGACGAACAGCGACACGCCGCCGTAGGTCAGCAGGGCGCAGACGACGACGATGGCCAGCATGGCCCGTTCGCGGCCAATCAGCTTGATCACCGCCGCGACGATCGACTTGGAGAAGCCGGACAGTTCGATGACCTTGCCGAACACTGCACCGAGCAGGAAGACCGGGAAGAAGTTCTTGACGAAGCCGACCATCTTGTCCATGAACAAGCCGGTGAACATCGGCGCGACCAAGTTCGGATCGACGAACAGCACGGCGCCGAGAGCGGCGATGGGGGCAAACAGGATGACGCTGTAGCCGCGATAGGCCACGAACATCAGGAAAGCCAGCGATGCCAGCACGATCAGAAAATCCACGACTGTCTCCTTGATCCGTTGTTGTAAAGGCGGCCTATAAGCACGCCTCGTGCCATAACACGCAAGCAATTGATCAATAGGGAATTCCCGAAACCCGGAAAACCCCGGCGCAAGTTACCCTGTTCGCGATTCAGGACAGGGTGTCCGGATCGGCAGACAGGTCAGGCCGAGCGGGCATCCACGTCGAGCGCGGCCATTTTCTCGTAGAGGGCGGCCCGTGAAATCCCGAGCTGGCGCGCCGCTTCGGCCTTGTTGCCCCGGGAACTGAGCAGTGCCAGGCGGATTGCCTCACGCTCCGCCTGCGCCACGGCCTCGGCCATGCCCAGCGGACGCAGGCCAACCACCTTGGGTGCCGTGGCAACAGGCGCCGTCGGCATGACACTTTCCATGTCGTCGGCCTCCAGCGTGTCGCTATCCGACATCAGCAGCGCACGCTCCAGCACATTGGCCAGCTCCCTGACATTGCCGGGCCAATCGTGCCGACACAGGCGGTTGATGGCGCCGGTAGCGATCCCGCGCGGCGGCATGCCCTGGTTGCGGCAAATGGCATCGACCAGATAATCGGCGAGCAGGGCGATATCTTCGAGCCGCTCGCGCAAGGGCGGCGTGCGCAAGGTAATGACGTTGAGCCGGTAATAGAGGTCGGCCCGAAAACGGCCATCGGCGACCATCCCTTCCAGATCGCGGCTGGTCGCCGCAATGACCCGGACATCGACCGACAGCAAGCGATTCGAGCCCACCGGCTCGAATTCGCCCTCTTGCAGGGTGCGCAGCAATTTGGCCTGGAGCGCCGGCGACATGTCGCCGATTTCGTCCAGGAAGAGCGTCCCGCCGTCGGCCAGCTTGAACTTGCCGTCCCGCCCGTTGCGCTCGGCGCCGGTATAGGCGCCCGGCGCAACGCCGAAGAATTCGGCTTCGAGCAGCGTTTCCGGCACCGCCGCGATATTGACGGCCACGAAGGGCGCCTCGGCGCGCACGCTGGCGGCATGGATCGATTGCGCCAGCAGTTCCTTGCCAGTACCCGTTTCGCCGAGGATGAGCACGGGCGCTGCCGTTCGCGCCGCCCGCCGGGCGGCCTGCTTGACGACGCTACTGGCCGTTCCGGCGCCGACGAAACTGGCGAAGGTGTACTTCGTCTTGCGCGCCTCGGCCAGTTTTTTCCGGGTTTCCGCAAGGTCGCGGCGCAAACGCTGGTATCGCGCCGTCAACGACACCACATGCCCCGGATCGTCGTACAGCATGAAGCCGACCGCGCCGAGCACCTTGCCGGCCTTGTCGTGCAGGGGCAACCGGGTCACCACGAACGCGGCTTCGCCATACTCCATGATATCGAGCATGATCGGCCGCCCGGTTTCCACCACCTGGCGCATCAGGCTATTGGGAATGACCTTCTCGATTTCCTGGCCAACCACGCACTCGGGCATGGCAATTCCCAGGCGCTCCGGGTAACGCTCGTTCATCCAGACGATACGCGCCTCGGCATCGACGATGACCGCCCCTTCGCAATACTCGGCGTAATGCGCGAGCAGCGATTCGGAAGCCAGCTGCCGCAATTCCTCGGCAGAAGTCATGCCCATGCGAACATGTCAGTCAGCAAGCGCCGCCTCGATTTCGGCAAAGGTGCGGGCCAGTTCAAAACCGAGAACCGGCACACCGAGCAGACGCCCGATATGGGTGGCCGAGAACACACCGCGCACCCGGGGCTGGCCGGAAGTCGGGTCGACGTCCTCGACCAGGATATGCTGGCGCCCCAGATGCTTCAGGGCATCGAGAATATCGACCACCTTGGCGTGCAGCACCTCGTTCAGGTACAGCGTGTCGACACTGCCGATCGGCGTCATCAGGTCGGCCACCAGCAGTTCGTCACGCTTGCAGCCGCGGGCCTGCGCCACCTG
>CAMKYP010000153.1 GCA_946477505.1 uncultured Dechloromonas sp.
CGATCTCCCGCCCGTCGCAGAGCAGCACACCAGTCGTCGGCTTGGTCAGTCCGGCGATGAGGTTGAGCAGCGTCGATTTGCCGCAGCCGGAGTGGCCGATCAGGGCGACGAACTCACCCTGGCCGATGCTCAGGTCGATGTCGCGCAGGGCGACGAACTTGCCTTTCTTGGTGTCGAAAGTCTGGCCGACACGCTCGATGCTGACGAACTTTTCCATGATCGGTTCTCCTTACGACGCTTCTTTGGTGAGTTTCTTGGCCAGCAGGATCAGCGCCTGTTCGAGGATCAGGCCGACGATACCGATGACGAAGATGGCGATGATGATGTGCTCGACCTTCAGGTTGTTCCATTCGTCCCACACCCAGAAGCCGATGCCGACGCCGCCGGTGAGCATTTCGGCGGCGACGATGACCAGCCAGGCGGTGCCGATGGACAGGCGAATGCCGGTCAGCATGTAGGGCAGCACGGCCGGAAACAGGATCTTGGTGACGACCTTCCACTCCGAGAGTGCCAGCACGCGGGCGACGTTCAAGTAGTCCTGCGGCACGCGCTGCACGCCCTGGGCGGTGTTCATGATCATCGGCCAGATCGAGCAGATGAAGATGGTGTAGGTCGCAGCGGGGTCGGCCTTCTTGAAGACCAGGAGGCCGATGGGCAGCCAGGCCAGCGGCGAGACCGGACGCAGCAGGCTGATGATCGGATTGACCATGGCCGACAGGAAGGCCGAGCGCCCCAGGATGAAGCCGAGCGGAATGCCGACCACGGCGGCGAAGCCGAAGCCGATGGCGACGCGCTGCAGCGAGGACAGCACGTTCCACCCAATGCCTTGGTCGTTCGGGCCGTTACGGTAGAACGGGTCGGAGAACAGCGCCACGGCGGCATCCCAGACCTGGGCCGGCCCCGGAATGCTGCCGCCCTTGTGGGTGGCGACGTGCCAGATGCCGATCAGCACGAGCAGACCGAGCACCGGCGGCAGGGCGGTGCGAAAGAAGGCCGTCAGTTTTTCGCCGAGCGGCACGCCGGCCGGCAGGGTTGCAGTCTTTTCCATTTTCTTTTCCTTGGCAGGCTCTGCGACAAGCGTCGCGACCGGCTTGCTGGTTGTTGTGGAATCGGCGGTTTTATCCACGCCGAATTCGCCTGTCATCGTCAATGCGCTCATGGTGTTCTCCTCAAGCATTTAGCAGTAGCGCCATTCCCGGCAGCACCGGGAATGACGGACCGGCGCTTCAAGCCTTCACTTTGAAGCCATCGGCATACTTGGCCGGATCCTTGCCGTCCCAGACCACGCCATCGATCAGCTTGCTCGACCGCATGTCGCTCTTGGGCAGTGCGACGCCGGCCGCAGCCGCGCCCTGCTTGTAGATGTCGATGCGGTTGACCTGCTTGGCGACGGCCAGGTAATCCGGATGGCTCTTCAGCAAACCCCAACGCTTGTGCTGGGTCATGAACCACATGCCGTCACTCAGGTACGGGTAGTTCACCGCGCCATCGTTGAAGAATTTCATATGGTTCTTGTCGTCCCAGCTCTTGCCCAGGCCGTTCTGGTAACGCCCCAGCATGCGGGCGACGATGACCTCGGTATCGGTATTGACGTAGGCCTTGCTGGCGATGGTTTCAGCCGTCTTCTGCTTGTTGGCCAGCGAGGCGTCGATCCACTTGCCGGCGTCGAGGATGGCGGCGACCACGGCACGCGCCGTGTTCGGGTTCTTCTGCACCCACTCTGCGGTGGTGCCGAGCACCTTTTCCGGGTGGTCGGTCCAGATGTCCTGCGTCGTCACAGCGGTGAAGCCGATGTTGTCCATGATGGCGCGGTTGTTCCACGGCTCGCCGACGCAGAAGCCATCCATGTTGCCAACGCGCATGTTGGCGACCATTTGCGGAGGCGGCACCGTGATGGTCTTGACGTCCTTGAGCGGGTTGATGCCTTGCGCCGCCAGCCAGTAGTACAGCCACATGGCGTGGGTTCCGGTCGGGAAGGTCTGGGCGAAGGTGTACTCCCTCTCCTTCCTGGCGACCAGCTTGGCAAGACTCGGGCCGTCGATGGCGCCCTTGTCCTTCAACTGATTCGAGAGCGTGATCGCCTGGCCGTTGTTGTTGAGGCTCATCAGCACGTTCATGTCTTTCTTCGGACCGCCAACCCCCAGCTGCACGCCGTAGATCAGGCCGTACAACACGTGGGCCGCATCCAGTTCGCCGTTGACCAGCTTGTCGCGAACGGAAGCCCAGGAGGCCTCCTTGGACGGGATGATCTTGATCCCGTACTTTTCGTCGAACTTGTTGACCGCCGCCATCACGACGGAGGCGCAATCGGTCAGCGGGATGAAGCCGATACGGACTTCCTTTTTTTCAGGTGCGTCCGAACCAGCGGCCCAGGCGCCGCTGCGAACGCCGGGGGGTACCATGGCCATCAGAGAGGCTCCCAGGGCAGTTGAAACAAAATCACGACGTGACAGAGACGGTTTGCCAGCGACGGCATCCAGCGGGGCCGGTTTCTTGTCTTCCATTGCTTGCTCCTTGATGACTCGAATCGAAAAACAAAACGGGCGTCACATCCAGGCAGCCAGTTGGCAGCTCGGATGGACGCCCTTGTCCATTGAGTCGATTTACCCTCGACTCTCGCCCGGCCGCCTTTGACCGTGCGCTTTGAATGGACTACTGCAATGGCCGTGCCAGGACTAATTATTTAGGATTAGTTATAAATAACTATTTTATTTTCAATTACTTGACCAGACTCATTTTGGCCGGAACCTGCGCCGCAGCATGCACTATTGCAGTGCAGCAAACCGAAAGGCCGCACTCCCTTAGAGCAACACCCTCGCCATGTCGATAACGTCGCGCGCCACTTTGGCCATGGTATGACCACGCTCCATCGCCAGCTTGCGCATGGCGTGATAGGCCGCATCCTCGTCGAGGCCGCGCGCCTTCATCAGCACGCCCTTGGCCTTGTCGACCAGCTTGCGATCGGAAAGCTTGCGGGAGATTTCATCCAGTTCGCTGCGCAGCGCCTGGGTATCCTCGAAACGCGCCCGTGCCACCTCGACAATGGGCTTGATGCGCTTCGGATCGAGGCCATCGACGATATACGCCGAAACGCCCGCCTTGACGGCATCGCGGATGGTTTCCCTGCCATCTTCCTGGGTGAAGATGACCACCGGACGCGGCATGTCCTTGTTCATGGCAGCCAGGTTTTCCAGCGTATCGCGGCTGGGCGAATCGGTGTCGATCAGGATCACGTCGGGCTGAAGCTTTTCCACTTCTGCCGTGAGGTTGTGGGCGCCGGCCAGGATGGCGGCGACCTGGTAGCCGGCAAGCGCAAGCCCGGCGCAGATTTCGCCGGCCCGGGCCCTGGATTCATCGATGACGAGTACGGTAAGCATGTCTGCCTACCAGCAAATTACAGGCCAGCGAACTCCAGGGCTGCGTTGGCCATCGCCTGGACGACGATTTCGTTCTCGCCGATGGGGCCGCTCAGCAAAAATTCGACGCCGGGATGTTGCCCGCGCAATTGCTCGAGCAATTCCGGCACGTCGCGTTTCAAGTGCCCGCCCTGCGCGATGAACATCGGTAGCACGACGACTTTCCCGACACCTTGCGCGATCAGGCCATTGACACAATCGAGCAGCGACGGCGCCATGAATTCGAGGAACGCCAGTTCCACCGTCACGCCCGGCAGGCGTTGAAGAATCTCCGCCTGCACGCGGCGCATCGGATTGGCCCACTCGGGATCGCGGGCACCATGGGCAAAGAGGACGAGGGCGGTAGTCACGTGAAGCAGGCCAGTTCGGTTGCGGAGCGCTTGATGATACTGCCGATTGACGCCGACGACTCAAGCCTTGATCAGGAATATCCCGAGCAAGACGGTGCAGCCGGCCACGACACCGGTCCGCAAGCGCCCCTCGCGAAAGACCAGATAGCCGATCAGCACGGCCAACACCACCGAACTCTCGCGCAAGGCGGCGACCATGCCGACCGGCGCCTGCGTCATCGCCCACAGCACGATGGCGTAGGCCGCAGTGGAACACAGCGCACCGAGCAGGCCGATAGGCCAGCGCCGGCGGAAGTAAGCCAGCATCTCGCCGCCATGACGGCGGTAGCCCAAGGCCAGCGCAATCCACGGTTCGAGCGCAAACAGGCAACAGGCATAGGCCAGCGGGTTACCCGACTGGCGGGCACCGATGCCATCGACCAGCGTATAGGCGGCGATGGCCATGGCGTTCTGCAGCGCCGCCCGGCTGGCCGGATGCGTAATCAAATGGCGCGGTGTCTGGCCGCCGGCGAAGCCGATGCCGAGCACGCCGGCCGACAGACACAGGATGCCGAGCCAGCCCTGCGCCTTGGGCATCTCGCCGAGCATCGGCACCGCCAGCATGGCGACCAGCAAGGGCGGCACGCCGCGCATCAGCGTGTAGCTCAGGGCCAGTTGCCCACCGTCGTAGGCGCGCATCAGCCAGACGATATAGACGGTATGGATGGCGGCCGAGGCCAGCACGTAGGGCCAACTTTCCGGAGCCGGCAAGCCCAGGATGAAGACCACCGGGATCGCCAGCAGGCCGCTGCAGGCATGCAGCAGCAAGGTGTACAAGCCCTTGTCGCCGGCACCGCGAATCAGCGCATTCCAGCCGGCGTGCAGCAAGGCCGCCCCCAGCACGGCGACGACGACAGCGTTGCTCATGCTGCTTTCAGGCATCGCTCTCGGCGGCGATGGCGTCGATCAGCGTGCGCAGTGCCCAGTCGAGATCGCTCTCGGCAATATTCAAAGGCGGGGCCAATACCAGCACATTCCCTTGGCCGACCTTAAACGACAACCCAGCGCTCAGGCAGCGATAGAGCACCGCTTCGGCCAGATCGGCGGCATTGCGCTCGCCGACCGCGCGCAATTCAACGCCAACCAGCAACCCGGCACCGCGCACCTGCGCAATCGCCGGCAGCGTCGCCTGCGCCGCTTCCAACCGGGCGACCACCTGCTCGCCGAGGCGGCGACTGCGCTCCAGCAAGCCTTCTTCCGCGATGACCTCAAGCGTCGCCAGGCCGGCGGCACAGGTGACCGGGCTCTTTTCATGGGTGTAATGACCGAGCGAGATCTCCTGTCCGATATCGAACTCGCCCCGCGCCACCAACGCAGCCAGCGGCAGGCTGCCGCCGCCCAACCCCTTGCCGAGGACGACCATGTCCGGCTCGATACCGTAGCGTTCGACAGCGTAGAGGTAGCCAGTACGGCCGAGCGCAATCGGAATTTCGTCCAGAATGAGCAGTGCACCGTGACGGTCGCAGGCGGCCCGCAAACGACGGAAGTAATCCGGCGGCGGCATCTGCACGTCGGTGCAGCGGATGGTTTCGACCACCACGGCCGACACATCGCCTTCCTTCCTCAGGCAATAGTCGATGTAATCGGCGCAGCGCAGCGCGCAACTGCCACCGCAGCCGAACACGCAATGGCCGGGATCGTGCGGCGGCACATGCTCGGCCCCCGCCATGAGCGGCCCGATGCCGCGCCGGAAAACGGCCTCGCCGCCGAGCGAAATGGCGTCGAGCGAAGCCCCGTGGAAGCTGTCCCACATCGAGATCGTCTTGTGCCGCCCGGTGACCAGGCGTGCCAGCTTGAGCGCCATGCCGATGGCCGACGTGCCGCCGGGCGCGAACAGGAGCTTGGCATTCGGCATCGGCGCCGCCTGACACAGGCGACGCGCCAATTCGATGGCCGCTTCGTTGGTATAGCGGCGCGGGCTGAACGGCAGCGTGGCCAGGGTTTGCTGGATGGCCGCCACGACGCGCGGATGGCCGTAGCCCACCTGATGCAGGCTGTTGCCGTGGAAGTCGAGGATGCGCCGGCCTGCCGCGTCGATCAGCCAGCTACCCTCGGCCCCACGGAGCGCATTGAGGCAGGGCGTGGACATCGACTGATGCAGGAACCAACGGGAATCTTCAACCAGCATCGCCTGCGTGGCCGGGTCGATATTGGCCCGCTGCCAAAGGGCCCGGCGCTCGCCGAGATTGACATCGCCCTCGCTGGCATCGGCGTTCGGTCTCATGCGGCGTCCTCGTGGCCGGCCTGATCCTCGGCATGGATTTGCAGCATTCGCTGGCGGCCGCCTTCGGCATGGCGATAAAGCAGCTCGGCGGCAAGCGCCCCATCGCCCCGCGCCAGGCTATCGACGATGGCGCTGTGCTCGTCGGCGAAATTGGGAATGGCGCGCGGCGCCAGCAGATTGCGTCGGCGGAAAAGGACCAGTTGCTTGACAAGGCGGCGATAGACATCGATCAGGCAGGCGTTTTCCGTCATCCCGACGATCTGGTCGTGGAAGCCCAGGTTCAGATGGTGGAAGGCATCGACATCGTTGTCCTGGGCGGCGCGCTGCATGTCGTCGCCGTATTGCCGTAGCCGCGCGATCTGCGCCGGCGCGATCTTGCCGGCGAGCAGGCGTCCGGCGGTGGCATCCAGCCCGGCCCGCACCTCGTAGATTTCAGCTGCCTCACCGATATCGACTTCGCGCACGAAAGCCCCGCGGTTCTTCTCCTGGCGGACCAGGCCCGACTCTTCAAGCATGCGGAAGGCTTCGCGCAGCGGCCCGCGCGATACGCCGAAGCGCTCGGCGATGGCCATTTCGTTCAGCTTGCCGCCCGGCTTGATTTCGCCGGACAGGATCATCTTTTCGACGGCCTCGGCCAGCAGGCGGGTCAGCGAGGCGGATTGGACGAGCGCCAGCATCTTGTCGGGCTCGTTGGCGGGGTTTTGTAGATCGGTAGACATGGTGGGCGATGGTTCCGGATGAAATTCCGAACCTATTTTAATCATTTTTGAAGACATTAGATTGTAAACAATCTGCAATATACAAAAGCTAGGATGTTCGACAGTCTAGTAGCCGCTCATGTCAATTCGATGACAAGACGGCCGCCGATCCAGCTACCCGAACTCACTCCGGAGGAATGTCCGATGTCCCTGAAGCTCATCGCCCGCTGCCTGGCCGCCGCCGGCATCTCGGCGGCGTTCTGCCTGCCGGCCCATGCCGACAAGACCGTGCTCAATGTCTACACGGCGCTTGAAACCGATCAACTGAAGGCCTATCAGGCGGCCTTCAACAAGTCTTACCCGGACATCGAAATCAAGTGGACACGTGATTCCACCGGCATCATCACCGCCAAGCTGCTGGCCGAGAAGGCCAAGCCGGTCGCCGACGTGATCATGGGCGTGGCCGCCTCCAGCATGGTCGTCTTCGACCGCGAGCAGATGCTGCAGCCCTACGCACCGGCCAACCTGAAGGCGATCAACCCGCGCTACCGCGATGCCGCCGCCATGCCCACCTGGGTCGGCATGGATGTCTGGGGCGCAGCCATCTGCTACAACGTCGCCGAGATGCAGAAGCAGGGCCTGCCCCGCATCGAAAGCTGGAAGGACCTGCTGAAGCCGGAATTCAAGGGCAAGATCGTCATGCCCAACCCGAACTCCTCGGGCACCGGCTTCCTCGACGTCACCGCCTGGCTGCAGACCTTCGGCGAGAAGGGCGGCTGGGACTACATGGACAAGTTGCACGAAAACATCGCCGTGTATACCCATTCCGGCTCCAAGCCCTGCGTGATGGCCGGCAACGGCGAATTCCCGGTCGGCATCGCCTTCGAATACCGCGCCAACGCCGTGCGCAGCAAGGGCGCCCCGATCGATATCATCTACCCGAAGGAAGGGCTGGGCTGGGACGTCGAGGCCATCGCCATCGTCAAGGGCACCGGGAAACTGGATGCTGCCAGGAAGCTGGCCGACTGGGCGAGCACCCGCGAAGCCAACGAACTGTATGCGAAGAACTTCGCCATTACCGCGATCCCCGGCATCGCCACCCGCCTGCAGCACGTACCGACCGACTACGAGCAGCGCCTGGTCAAGAACGACTTCGTCTGGATGGGCAAGAACCGCGACGCCATTCTCGGCGAATGGCAGAAACGCTATTCCGCCAAGTCCGAAGCCAAGAAGTAATCATCCCCGCCCCGGCTCCGGCCGGGGCGTCAACCGGGCAATCCGCATGGCTCATCTGGAAATTCGCGCGCTGCACAAGCGCTTCGGTCAGTTCACCGCCCTCGACGACATCGAGCTCGATGTCGAAAAAGGCGAATTCGTCGTCCTGCTCGGCCCCTCGGGCTGCGGCAAGACCACGCTGCTGCGCACCATCGCCGGCCTGGAATTCCAGGATGGCGGCCGCATCGTCCATGCCGGCCAGGACATTTCCCGGCTACCCGCGGCCAAGCGCGACTACGGCATCGTCTTCCAGTCCTACGCGCTGTTCCCCAACCTCAGCGTAGCCGACAACGTAGCCTACGGCCTGCGCGCCAATCGCCACAACAAGCACCTGATCGGCCAGCGCGTCGAGGAAATGCTCACTCTGGTCGGCCTGCCGGGAACGCAGGAAAAATAT
>CAMKYP010000154.1 GCA_946477505.1 uncultured Dechloromonas sp.
TGGTCATGGTGCTCGGTGAGACGGCGCGCGCCGCCCCCACGGAGAGAAGATGCAGGGCAGGGAGGTTTCGGTATCGGTACCGCAACTGGTCACGTCGGCGAAATTGATGATGCCGGCTTCCGCCGCCAGTTCCGGCGTTGTCTGCCGGGCGTAGCCGGACAGGCCCCAGTTGGCGGCGCGCGCCGTCTCACCGAGCACCATGACCATGACCACCGGTTTTGTACGCTCGTTCCAGGCGGCGCCCCGGACAGCGTCGACGCCAACCGGTTCGCGCGGCTGATCGGCCTCCTTGGCCTGGCTGCGCGCCACCTGGGCCAGCGAATAGATATAGTTGGCCGGCGTAACCAGAAAGCGCAGCTCCCGGTTGTTGCGCATCAGCGAAGCGATATCCTGGAAATTGGCGAAAATAGCGCCGCCCGCCGCAAGCAGCGCCAGCAGCAGCGCACCGGCACGAACGACCAGGGCGCGCCAAAATACGCGCTGCCGCAGCTCAATGCGACTCAGCACCCAGAGAGGAAGTGCGGCATACAGCGCCAGTTGCGGGATCAGCGACCAGGTCAGCAGGTCGCGCGCCTCGCGCACATCGGTCGCCATCACGTTACGCAGCATGGCGGTATCGAGATAGACCTTGTAGCGGTTCATGAAATGCACGGCAAAGGCCGTTGCCACAAAGAGCAAGGCCAGCAGCGGCTTGGTCGTCCAGCGTGTGGCGACCAGGCCGAGCAGTGCGAAATGCAAAGCAAGCAGCACGATCAACAGCGAGGCACCGAGCAGCCAGCTGTCCGGCTGCGCCATGTCGTAGCCGGACAGCATGCCGGACAGGAACAAGGTATTGCAGAACAGCGCGAAGAAAAGGCTGGCCAGCAGCAGCACGCTCTCGATGGAGAGAACGACCTGCCCCGCAACGAGGCGTTGAACGAAGGAGAAAAATGCCGCCAGCGGTCGACGCATTGGAAATTCCCGAAAATTTCAGCCCGGGATTTTACTGCCCGACACGACCCGCTCAGGGATTTTCTTGTATCGGATTTGTGACGGCCTTGGCGTCATCGATCACCACCCGGTTGCGCCCCTGCCGCTTGGCGGCATACAGCGCTTCGTCGGCATGCCGCAGGGCGGCCTCGATCGAACATTCGCTGGCCTCGGCCAGGCCGATGCTGACGGTTACCGTGACCGGTCGCCCATCGGGCAGCAACACCGCGTTATCGGCACAACCGGCGCGCAGGCGTTCAGCCAACTTGACGGTTTCCACGGTAGAAATCTCGGGAAACAGGAAGGCAAACTCCTCGCCCCCGTAACGGCAGACGAGATCGGACTGGCGCAGCGCCTCGCGAACCCGCTCGGCAAACGCCTTCAATACGACATCGCCTGCAGCGTGGCCATAGGTGTCGTTCAGCTTCTTGAAGAAATCGAGATCAGCCATCGCCACCGTGACCGGCCGCCGGTAGCGTTGGGCACGCTGCAGCTCCACCTCGGCCGACTGCATGAAATGGCGCCGGTTCATCAGGCCGGTCAGGCCATCCTTGTTGGCCAGCGACTCCAGGCCGCGCCGAATTTCCTCGTTCTGGACCAACAGGTCGTGATGCTCCCGGATGGCTTCCTCGACCGCCTGTATCTCCAGCAGGCGCGAGGTATTGAACAAGGGCGCCGGTTTGTCCGCACTGAGACCGGACAAGGCGTGATCGATGCGCTGCAATGGATGAATCAAGTGACGGCGCACCAACACGACGAGAACGACAAGAAACAGGCTGACCAGCAACAGCACCGCCACCAGCTTGTAGCGCGCCAGATTCATGGCTGTCGACGCCTGTTGCAAATCGCTTCCGGCCAGATTGATGCCCTCGAACGATATGTCATCGACCAGGATGCCCAGACGCGCGGCAATACCCTGCCATTCGTCGTAATGACTCGTCGGTCGCTTGTCGCTTCGCGCCGATTGAGCAACTACCTGGCCCAGGAACTGCTCGACCTCACGCGCCAGCTTGGCCGCCTCCGGATGCTCCAGGACGCTGGGGTGGCTGGCGATCAGCGTCACGACAAACATCGACTGCTGACGCGACGCGTGGGAGCTCACCGCGAAGATGCGTTCCCCCTCCTGGCGCAATTGCTCCAGATTCCGCGCCAGACGCTGATAACGAATGATCTCGGGAAAGGTCCGCTCCTGCAGCCGGTCGTTAACCTCGATCACCCGTTGCTGGTCCTTGGCGAGCAGCAATACCGCCACGCCAAAGGCAATGACGAAAACGGCTGCCAGCAAGCCGAAAGCCCGACCGGCAGGGAGGCCGCGACGGCTGGGTACGGCTTCAGGCATGGCGCTGCGCCGAAGGCGCATGGAAAACTGGCGGCGACATCAACTCACCCGGAAAGGGAGAAAACGGGAGTTGATACGATCATACGTCCCATTCCGCTTGATGCGTGCAAGTGCCGCGTTGATATCGTTTTTCAAGTGCGGCCTGTGGGGCGAGATGCCGAACGAGATGTCGCCGCTCAATTCGGGCGCCCGCAACACCGTCGGCGCCAGTCCCAGTCCGCGGAATGCCCGGTTCTTCTGCATCTGTAACGCGGCGATCATCGGTACCAGTGCCGCCTGCGCCTCGTCGGCGATCAGCATGCGCGTCAGTTCGCCGCTACTGCGTACAACCTTGATATTCCAGCCCTGGCGGCGGGCATAGTCCTCCTGAATCGAGCCACCGACCACGGCGACGCGGACCCCCTTGCGCCCCGGCGAGGCATCGGCGGGCCCGAGCCACAGGCTGAACGAGCGGTAGTACGGATCGGCCTGAATCAGCTTGCCCCGCTGCTCCCGGGTTTCGAAGATGCCGGTTGCGGCGATGTCGGCCTTGCCCTGCAACAAACGCGGTAGCGCGTCGCCCTCGGCGACGACGTCGAAAACGCAGTTGGCGCCGATCTCGCTGCACAAGGCCCGGGCAATCTCGACGCTGAAGCCGGTGAGCTGCCCCGACTCGTCCCGATACGCCAACGGCGCGGCATCGTCGGCAACGACAATGCGCAAATCGACGGGACGCCCCCCTTCAGCCCTGGCGCCGAAAGAAAGGAGGAATGTCAGCAGAAGCGCAAGAAGGAGCCGATGCATGCCATGACCGCACTATGACAATCGGTAATTATATGACGAGACACACGGCCGCGTGACGGCTTAGTCCCCTAGTACGTTCCCTAGTACATCCCCTGCTGCATGTCCAAGCGGCAGTTCGAGCAGCACACCCTGCATGGGAAAAAAGATCGCCGCCCGTATCGGCAGCGGATCGCCGGCAAACAGGGCGGCATAGCGCTCCAGTTGCGGCCGGTGGCTTTCCGCCCGCTGCCGCAGCTCCGATTCGGGCAGGCGGGCCGTCTTGTAATCGATGATCCAGCGGCACCCCTCGTCCACAAAGCAGCGGTCGATCACGTGATGGCTGGCCTGCCTGTCCTCCAGACTGCTCCACGCCTGCTCGGCAGCGCCTTCGGCGTGGGCGGCGAGCACCCAGCGCCCCGCCTCACTGTTCAGGGTGCCGGCGAGCGCCGACACCACGTCGGCAGCACCAGCCTCGACTGCCTCGGGAGGGTGCCCCCGCGCCGCCAGCCAGCGTCGATATGCCGGCTCCGCGGCTGCCACGCGTTCCGCTGACCAGACTTCCGATCCTTGCTGCGCGATGATCTCCAGGCAGCGATGAACCAGCGTCCCGACCGAGGTTTCCAGCGACATCGCGCCATCGGTTTCATCGAGGGCAAGCGGATTGTCGGCGGCCTGCCGATCGCCAGGAAGGGCACGCAACGCCTCCGGGGTGCCCACCTGACGAAGGCGGAGCAGCGGTGGCACGAAAGCCGCGGGATCGAAATCCCTGCTGGCGTGTTGCGGCGCATCCGCCGCCAGTGCCGCAACAAACGCCGGCTGGGCGATTCCAGGCCAGAGAAGTTTGAGCAGGGTACCGGCAGCCGGCGGCTTCAGGCCGTCGTCCTTACGCTCGTCCGCCTTGGCGACGCCGACCAGATGCAGGCAGCGGATCGCCCGCGTCGCAGCCACATAGAGCAGGCGTTCCGTTTCGTGCGCCGCCCGTTCGGCCTCGACACGGCGCAGGTAATCATAAGCGGTCGGCTCTTCGCTGCCAGCCCCTTTCTGGCGCATCGGCGCAACCAGCAGATGTTCGCGGCCATCGGCGGCGGGAAACAGGTCCCAGAGCAACAGGCTGCTTTCGTTGCCTCCCGTATCGCGGTGCAGGCCGGGCAGGATCACCGTATCGAATTCCAGTCCTTTCGATTTGTGGATGGTCATCATCTGCACCGCCTCGCCCTGCGGGTCGGCCGGCGCAAACAAGTCGGCCGCCTGTTCGGCCAGCGTGTCGGCATCGAGATTGCGGGCGGCGACCAGGCGATCAACCAGCGCGAAGAAGGCAGCCACGTCGTTGAGCGCTTCCGGCGCCTCCAGGCAGCACGGGCCGCCCAGCATCAACCAGACGCCCTCCAGCCAGCGTCGCGGATGCTGCCGGTCGCGGGCAGCGAAAGCGCTGGCGAGCACCGCGCGCACGTGCAGCAGGCGGCTGCGGCCATCGTCGGAGAGGCGCTGCACGCGCTCATCGTCCCGCATCAGCTGCCAGATCGTTTTTTGCCGCTCGTCGGCGGCCAGCGCGTGCAGATCGGCCAAGGTCAGGCCGCACCACGGCGCCCGCAGCAAGGCCAGCCAATGCACCCGGTCGGCCCGGTGGTGCAGGGCACGGAACAGGGTCAGCAGATCCTGGATGTGCTGCCGCCCGTCCAGCCCTTCGATATCGACCGCCTGGAAACGCAGATCGGGCGCGCTGCGCCGAATCTCCGCGACCAGCGCGTCGAGGTGGCTGCGCGCCCGGACCAGCACGGCGACGCGCTGTTCCGGCGCCTCCCGCCGCGCCTGGCGGATCAGCGCCAGCGCCTGCCGCGCCTCCTCGGCGGCGCCATCGTCCCCATCCCGCTCGATGACCGGGTGCACGACCACGGCGCTATCCGCCCTTGCCTCCCGGGTAGCCGCCGACTCGGCGTAACGCACGGCGCCGGTTTCCGGCCAATCCTCGGCGGGGAAGATGCCGGGAAAGGCGGCGTTGACCCAATCGACAATCCCCGGATAAGACCGGTTGTTGCGGAACAGGCGCAGATGCTCAAGGCGGACGTCGCCGATGCCGCGTTCGCGGACACGCAGGAACAGACCGACATCGGCCTTGCGGAAGCGATAGATCGACTGCATCGGGTCGCCGACGACGAACAGCGTACGACCATCGTCGGGCATCCAACCGCGCATCAGCTGCTTGAGCAGATCGACCTGGGTCGGGCTGGTGTCCTGGAATTCGTCGACCAGCAAATGGCGGATGCGGTAGTCGAGCGCCTGCGCCAGGTCGGTGGGCGCCTCGTCGTCACCCAGCGCCAGGCCCGCACGGGCGGCGATTTCAATGAAGTCCACCTCCCCGGCCTCCTGGAAGACCAGCCACAGCTGCCCGGCGACCAGGCGCAGCAGGCGCGAAAAGCACGCCACCGTCGCCCATTCGGCATCGCTCAGGCGCGGTTGCGGCAGACTGCCCAAGCCGCCCAGCGCCGCCTCGATGCCGGGGGTCGCCCGCAGATCGGCCAGCAGTTCGAGCATGGCCTTCTTCTGTTCGGCGAACGGCTTGTCGGCCGGGAAGCCGCAGCGCTTGTCGACCGTCTTGCGCAACGTTCCCGTGCCGGTCAGCAGCAGGCCGGCCAACGCCTGCCAGCGCGCCAGATCGTCGATGCGGGCGCGCAGCGGCTCAGCCCAGTCGAGCAGCGCATCGAAGCTGCCCACCGCCTGGGCCGCCGCGAAACGCGCCAGCGGCATGAGCAGCGACTGCATCCGCCCGTCCAGCAGCTCGCCGACTGACCGGAGGTCGCGTTCGATCAGCCCGGCGAAGCCGGCCTCGACCTCGGCCTTCATCTCACCACTTTCGATGCGCGACGTATGCGCCAGCCACTGGTCGCGCTTGCCGAGCATCGCAATGAGCAGGCTTTCCAGACGCCCGGCGTTGTTGTCCATGAAGGCCAACGCACCAGCCACGACATCGGCGTCGCTGCCTTCGGATTCGACCATCTCCAGCGTACGGCGGGCCGCGGTGGCATAGTGGGCCGCGGCGTCCTCACTGACCGCCGGCTGGCTGCCGAAGCGGCTGAGGTAAGGCATCTGGCGCGCCAGACTGGCGCACAGCGCGTCGAGGGTGGTGATGCGCAGCCGCCCGGGATGATCGAGCAGCCCCCAGCCCCGCTCGCCGTCGCGAACCAGTGCCGCGCCCGCCAGCCGGAAGGTCAGCTGCTTGTGCGGCTCGGCGGGCAGCACCCCGCTCGCCGCCGTTTCCAGGCTGCGCAGGATGCGGTCACGCATCTCGGTCGCCGCCTTGTTGGTGAAGGTCAGCGCCAGCACTTCTTCCGGATGGTCGATCACGGCCAGCAGGCGCAGGTAGCGCTGGGTGAGCAGCTCCGTCTTGCCGGCGCCGGCGGGCGCCTCGACGATGAACGAGGCGACCTCCAGCGCCCGCTCGCGGGCCTGCCGATCCTCGGCCAGACGGTCGTTCAGCGACATTGGCCCGGACTCAGGAAATCCGGAACAGGCGGGCGAAGTTGGCCACCTCCAGAACCTGCTTGACCGCACCCCGGGGATTGGCGAGTTCGACCTCCTTGCCGACCGCTCCCAGTTTTTCCCGCAGCAACAGCAACATGCCCAGCGCCGAACTGTCGAGGTAGTCCACGCCGGCAAGATCCAGAACGATGACTTTCACGCTGGCGTCGGCAATGCACCCCTCGTAGGCGCTCCGGAAATCGCGATGCGAATCGAACTGGAATCGACCGCTCAGTCGGAGTGTGACGCGTTCGTTGGTTTGGGACGGCTGGATATTCATGAATTCTCCCTGATTGTTTTTTGCCGATGCCCTCAGCCGCCTAGGCGTCTGCTCCAGGTCGCCAGCGCCTGCATCTGGGCGGCAACTTGCTGGATCAACTTGGCGTCCGTCAGATTGCCGTCGGCATCGAAGGCGCCTGCGAACGCATTGGCAAAGACTTCCGGCTTGTTGAGCGGATGCAGGTCGAGAAAGACGCAGACCTGGCGCAGATGGTATTGCGCCCGCGATGTCCCCATGCCGCCCCCGGCTCCCAGGATGGCCACGGCCTTGCCGGCGAGCAGGGCGTTGTTGGGCTCGCGCGAGGCCCAGTCGAGGGCATTCTTGAGCGCCGGAGCGATCGAGTAGTTGTATTCGGGGCAGGCGAGGACCAGCGCATCGGCTGCTTGCATTTGCGCCAGCAGGGCCTGGACGGCGGCCGGTTTTTCGGTCAGGTCGGCGTTGTATAGCGGCACGGCCGACAGATCGGCGATTTCCATGCTCACCCCTTCCGGCAGTTCGGCCATCGCCGCCCTCAACAGACCGGCGTTGGTGGATTGACGGCGCAGGCTGCCGCAAATGCCCAGCAATTTCAGTTCACGCATGCTTTTTCTCCCGTTCAATGGATAGGGGCGCCGGCCTCGGGGCCGGCCATCTTTCCGGCGGCCGCCGCCAGCAGGCGGCGACGCTCCGGCAAACGCAGCAGTGGCAACACTTCGCAATACTGCAGCCCTTTTTCATCGGCAAAGCTGACACCGGCCACCCCGGCCTTCACTTCGCCCGCCACGGCATGCAACCGCTCCCGCCAATGGGTAATGACCGCAATCCAGTCGGGAAATTCGGCCGGATCGAATATTTTCTGCCGCTCGTCGCCGATCCCCTGCACGCCGGGGAGGATATCCTTCTCGTCGGCGACGCCGGCAAATGCCGGCTTGTCGAGCAACACCTTGGCGAAAACCACGGCGGCGACCTCGTCGTTGACCAGGGCGGCATAGATCGGCAACTGCGGTTCGGTGATCCGTTGCCCGGCCCAGTTCTTCGTGTCGATGCCGGCTCCGGTCTTGTAATCGATGATCAGTTGCCGCCCGTCGTCGAGGCGATCAATGCGGTCGACGACCATCCTGACCTTGATGCCATCGATCTCGACCTCGGCCGGCTGCTCGCAGGCAATGACCGAAAAAGCCTGACCACGCTGCCTTTCAACCTGCAGCCAGACATCGAGCAGCTTGTACAGCCGCGCTGCTTCCAGCACCCGGAAACGCGCCGGCAGCGTCATCCGGCGCTCCGTTTCGAATGTCTGAATGGCCCCCGCCACCGCGCTCTCGATGACTTGCCGGCACGCCTCGCCGGAGAGGGCCGCGAGCGCGGTCGAGGTCTGCACCGCGCGCCAGAAGGCTTCCAGTGCCGCATGCACCAGGGTGCCACGGGCGGCTGGATCGAGGCCCTCGACCGGCACTTCCATGGCCTCGCCACCCAGGCGGTACTGGTAATAGGCCCACGCCGGGCAAATCGCCTGCGCGCGCAACAGCCAGCTGCCGCCCGAAACCTTCTCGCCA
>CAMKYP010000155.1 GCA_946477505.1 uncultured Dechloromonas sp.
TACACAGCCAGTGCGGTCAGCAGCGTGGCCAGCGCGAAAAAGACCGCCACCCCCTTGGCGCCATCGGCGATGTCGCCGATCTGCTTGGCGAAACCGACAATCTCGATCTCGTGGCTCGGCGTTTCGTACTTGGCGCGGATGTCCTGCTCCAGCTTGCCGGCCAGGGCAAGGTAGTCGAGCTGTTCGTGGGTGCCGGGGTCTTCCTCGAGCAGGTCGGCGACGATCATCGCGGCACTGCCGTCGGTGGCCACCAGGCTGCCGGTATAGCCGCCACGGGCCGCACGGTCGCGGATCTGGGTGATCTTGGCGGCGTCGAGCGCGTCGGGCGTCACGGTGCCGCCGATCACGTCCTCGGCCTGGAAGCCCTCTTCCGTCAGCTCATAGACGCGGGTGTTCGGCGTCCACAAGGACTGTACCGAGCGGCGGTCGACGCCGGGCAGGTAGAGCACGGCTTCGGTGACCTCGTGCAGCTTTTTCAGCGACTCGGGCGTCCAGATATTGCCGTCGCGGGCACGGACAACAACCATCACCCGGTTGGAACCGAACAACTGGGTGCGGTACTTGAAGAAGGTGTCGGTGTATTCGTGTCCGACCGGAAGTTGCTTGTCGAAGCCGGCCGACATGTGCAGCTGGGAGGCCAGCATGCCCATCACGGCCGTCAACACCAGCAGGGCCGACAACGTGACCAGCCGGTAGCGGAAGAAAAAGTCTTCCAGGCGTTTGACGAAACTGACAATGCTCACCATGGGGATTCAACCTCGTAGTTTTTATGTACCTCCAGGCGGAGGTCGGGCGGCGCCGTGTGCGAGACCAATAGCGCCGCCCTTTGACGCGGATCAGAAGGTGTAGGAAACCGTCATCGATGCGATATCGCGGTCACGCATCAGGTTCAGGTTGCCGCCGCCGAAGAAGCTGCTGTAGCCGAGACCGACCTTCCATTGGTTGTGGTAGTCGAAATTCAGGCCGACAGCCAGCGCCTTGCGCCCTTCCACGAAGGGAATGGTGTTCGGGCTGGCGCCCTTCACATCGTGGTAGAAGTCGACAATCGGCGTGGCCGTCCAGCCGGAATTGAACACGTTGGCGTAGGTCAGGCTGACTTCCATGACGTAGCCCCACGAGGTCTTGGTCGGCAGCTCGTAGTTGTTGAGCAGGTACGGAACCTCGCCGTTCAACCTGAGACCCGGGTAATGCGCCACGGCGACTTCGGCCAGGAAGGCACCGTCGGCAGCCCCGAGGGCGCGCGTCAACTCCGGCGGCAGCCAGGTGAAGGCGGTGACGTGACCCTGGTATTTCTTCTCGTTCACGTAACCGTTGGCCACCGTATTGCTTGGCGCGCTGAACACGCTATAGCGACCGGACGTGGGGACTGTCGGATCGATGGCCACGCTATCGCGGGGACGATAGGACAGTTCAGCGCCGAAGGCCCAGTCGCCAACCTTGGTGTTGGCAGAAACCCCGAACAGCTCCTTGTTTTCACCATACTGCTCGACGACGGTAACACCGCCAAATACGTTGTTCACCGCCGGATTCAGCTTGAAGCCGACAAACGGCAGCTTGTCGTGGTAGCGGATGTAATAGGCGGCGAATTCGGTGTCGGCACCGGGCTGCTTGTAGCGCAGGTTGAAGCCGTACTGGCCGTTGTTGGAGGGCTTGGTCTGCTCGACCGGGATAAAGCCGCCGGCACCCTGGATTTCATTGAGCGAACGACCGGTTTTCGTCGGATCGAAATCCCCGACACCCCCATAGCTGACCGGAATGAACGCCCCGCGCTTGCCTCCCTTGCCCAGGAAATCGGCGGTCGACCAGTAGGTGCCGGCCGGGTCGAGCTTGAAGCTGTTCCAGGCGAACTGGTAGTACATCTCGGTCGAGAAGCCGGCCCCCAGGGCCATGCTTAACGAAGCCATCGGCGCCGGGATGAGGATTTCCTTGACCTGGGTACCGGGGATATGGGCCTTGCGCAGGTCGAAGGCGTGGATGGTGTTGATGCCGCCGAAGATGAAGATGTCCTCGCCCCAGTTGATAACCTGGTTGCCCAACTTGAACTTGGCCGAGTTGTCGCCGACCTTGAAATCCTTTGACACCCACAGGTCGAGCAGCGAGACGTTCTGCGTCATCGCCTTCTTGGCCTCATCGTCGAGCGGGGTGCGAACGGTGTTGGCCGCCGCGAAGTCGGTGGACCACGTCACCCGGCCGAGCGCCGCCCAGTTGCCGCGCTCGCCGAGAGCCAGTTCGTGCGTCCCCTTGAGCACGGCGGCAACGATGTCGCCCTTCTTGTAGTTCAGGTTGCCGTCGTCGATGTTGGTGTAGTTGAAGTCCGGATTCGACGTGCCGCCCTGCCCTGCACCGTTGACCAGCTCCCCGAGACGACCTGTCGTCGCTGCAGAACCGCCATTCTCCCGGCCGACCATGCTCTTGTCCGGCGACTGCATGCGGCGCTGGACGCCGAGCGAGATGGTCGAATCCAGCGAGCCGCTGATGCCGTTGTCGAGATCGAATTTGAAGGCGTGCGCCTGCCCGGCCCCTCCCATGCCGAGGGTGGCGACGACGGCGGCCAGGGTGCTGCGCTTGAAGCATTTATGTTGATGCATGATTTACCCCTCCTGTTGCTTCAGATCAGCGGTCGCCGGCGCGGCGCAGTTCGTCGGACTCGAAGCGCTTGGCGTCGATGCGCCCTTCCTGTCCGGCCAGCCAGTCGGTGTGCTTGGCTTCCTGGGTGGAGTTCTCGGCCATATAGCGATTGACCGTCAGATCCCAGGACATGAATTCCTGGCTGACGCAGGCGCCGAGTTCGACGGCCGGGTACAGCGAAGCCTCCATGACGCGCCACAGCTTGCCCTGCGCGTCGTACTGGTCGGCGGCGAGGATCATCCAGGTGTCTTCATCGAGGTAGAAAGTGCGCTTGGCGAACATGTGGCGCATGCCCTGCTTGACCGTGGCCTCGACCTTCCAGACGCGGTGCAGTTCGTAGCGCATCAGGTCGCGCTTCGGATACAGGCCTTCATACACTTCCTTGACCGGGCGCTTGGCGACGAACTTGAAGCTGTTGTACGGCACATACATTTCCTGCTTGCCGACCAGCTTCCAGTCATAGCGGTCGAGCGCCCCGGCGAACATCGGATACTGGTCGGCCGTTTCGAGGTTTTCATAGCCGGGGATCGGGTTGTCGTACTCGAAGGCCGGCAGGCGGCGCACGCGGCGCTGGCCCGGGAAGTACATCCAGGCATCGTTCGACTTGCCGAGGAAGTAGTGCGCCAGGATGATTTCGCCGGTCCGCGAGGCGGGGGCGGTCGCCAGGTTGAGCAGCTTCATCTGCACGCCACCGACGTCGTCGATGGACTTGGCCTTGGGCGAAGCGAACGGGGTGATCACCACCTGATCCTGGGCCAGGCCGTAGAACGAGCCATCCGGGTTGATGAAATTGGTCTGGTAATACTCGAAACGCCCCTCGCCCTGCCAGCGCAGACGATGGTTCCACACGGCTTCGGCACCGTTCTTCGGGATGGCGAACGGGAAACCTCCGCCAACAGCCTGGGCCAGGTTGTCCTTGCCGTCAGCCGTCAGCTTGGCGGTGGTGGCGTTGATCTTGGTCTGGCCATAAACCGAGTCCGGATAGCCGCAGCTGCGGTGTGTCGGATAGATGTCCATCCGGTAGCCCTTGCGCGTCTTGATCAGTTCGATCTGTCCGGCGGAGAGCTTGTCCTTGTATTTATCGACGTTGCTGACATCGATGGAAAACAGCGGTTTGTCCGCGGCAAACGGATCGACACGGGCGTCGCCCAGCTTGTGCTTGCCCTTGGGCAGGCCGCCTTCCCATTTCGGGATGCTGCCGTCCTTGTTGCCGGCGCGTTCGGCGCCGACCGGAGTCAGGTCCTTGCCGAGCTGGGCGGCTTCCTGTTCGCCGACGGCGGCCAGCGCTGGGCCGCCGGATTGGCCAATGAGGCCGACGAGGCCTGCAACGATCAGCGCCAGCGGTTTGGCTCTATGGTTGGGGTGCATGATTATGGTCCTCCTGTCGAAAGATGAATTGCCCTGGTTCGAGTGTTACTCGATTGATATGCCCTGCGCTTTCAATTCGCCGATGATCGCTGCCCGTCGTCCTGGAACGTCGGCCAGGCGATTGGCGCGCAGTTGTCGTACTTCTTGTTCGGTATAGGGAGGCGTGCCGGCGGGAACTTCGGCTGCACTGAATTGCTGCAGCATCCAGTTCATCATCACGGCCACCTCGGCGTCGTTCATGCTGGTCTGCGAGGTGCCCGGCACCTGGATCAGGAACTCCCGGCCATGCTTGGCCTTGAGGAAATGCCCGATGGCACCGCGCATGTCGGGAATGCCGACCTCCGGATTGCCGGCACCGGCCGGGCCGTGGCAACCGGAGCAATGCAGCATGTAGTTGACTTTGGGCGAGCCGCCGCCGGCAGCGAAAGCCTGCGTGGCGGCCAACGTTGCCAGCAAGGCGACGATCGATCGCTTCATGATCAGCCTCCTGCGGGCAAACGCCCGCGCATCTTGTGGGTTTCATTGGGCGTGCCGCCGGCTTGGCGGGCTGCCGCCAGTTGCTCCGGCGTCAGCCAGCCGAGATCGGCCACCCTCTCGTAGCTACCGAGGATGTGGCGCAGAACGGCCGCCAGTTCGGCATCGGACATGGCAGCGGCGAAGGACGGCATGTTGCCGGTGTAGCGCACGCCATCGACGGTGATGCTGCCGACCATGCCGGTCAGGGCGACGCGCATCAGGTAACGCCTCCCCTCCTCGCTGGCCGCGTGGCGACCAATGTTGCCGACCAGCGGCGGCGCGATGCCGGGCGCCCCGACGGCCCCCGGCTGGTGGCAGGCCTGGCAATGGGCGGCGAAGAGTGCCGCCCCGTCGGCTGGCACCTGTGCCATGGCGGCGGAACAGGCGGCCAGCAGACCCAGTGTTGCGAATACCCGATGCTTCATGACTCAGCTCTTGCCGTCACCGACACCGACGATGGCAGCCACCGTGCAGTTGTACATGTTGCTGGTATTGGCCATGCACCAGTTGATGTCGTTGTGGACGCCCATGCGGTAGCCGGGGCGCTCGCGCTCGTTGCGGTTGCATCCGCAATGTCCGCAGGCCGTGGCGCCGCAGCAGTCGTTGTAGCTGATCAGGTAGTCCTTGCCGTCGGCCGGGTTGCGGCAGGTGCCGACCCAGGTGACCTTGGAGATTTCGGTGCCCGGCGGACAGCTGGAGATGGTGCCGCCGCAGCAGGTGCAGAGGAAACCGTCGAGCGCGCAGTAACGCCAGTAGTCGCAGGTCGTATCGTCGTTGGCCTTGCTCGGCGCGGCGGCATGGGCGCCCTGCCCGATCCGGTCGAAGGGCAGCACCGGCAGCACGAAGGCCGTACCGACGAAGATCTTGCCAAGCTTGGCCAGCGCGCTGCGCCGCGATGAAGACTGGGCGACGCGCCGGGTCTTGTGCTCAAAAAAGTCATCGAACCATTTCATTTTTTGTTTCTCCTTGCTGGGGCACGCCTCAGGCGCGTTGATCGATGTATTCCTGGATCGAGGCCACGCCGGCCTCCTTGGCAGCAAACAGGCTTTCCAGCTGCTCGCGGGAGTTGACCAGGCCCTTGCCGCGAATCGCGCCGTCTTCGCCGATCAGCACGGCATACGGCAGCTTGGCGATGCGATAGGTCATGCCGAGGTCGGTGGATAGGGCGTACGGGAAATCCTGCAGCTCGGCCTTCTTGTAGAACTCGGCATGGGCCGGCAATTCGCCGTCGCTGGCCAGGGCGACATCGAGCCAGGCCGACTCGTCCTGACGAATCGACTTGAGGACCGGCAACAGTTTCTTGCACACCGGGCAGGTCGGCGAGAGGAAGAACAGCAGCTGGCTGCGCCCCCGGTTGCCGCCGATCTGCAGCTTGCCGCCGCCGATGCTGTCGAGATTGAAGATGGGAGCCGCTTCGCCGACCTTCGGTCCCTGGTCCATCATCAGGGCGCCCATCGGGGCGATGCGTTCGTAGAGGATGCCGATCTGGCGGGCCAGGGCGAGGACGACCACGACCAGTGCGAGCAGGACGACCCACAGCATGGCGTTGGAAATGAGCATTGCGTCGTTCATGTTGAACTCCTTATTTGTTACCGACGAACGGCCAGCACCCGCGGGGCGTTGGTCATCAGTTGATTGGCGATGGTGTAGAGACCGAGCAGGCCGAGGACGACACCGACGGTGGTCAGGTAGTCGGCCCACACCAGCGGACGGCTGGCGCCCTCCTGAGAGGCCAGCAGGGCGATCCCCATGAGCACGACATTGCGGGCTACAAGCGACCAGGCCAGCGGCTGGCTGGAGAGCCCGCCACAGCCGCAATCGATGGCGGTGTTGCCACGCAACAGATTGATGGCGACGGCCGAGGTGACGACCGCCAGCCAGGCTACCGGCGTCACCATCGCGTCGGGCAGCAGGCGGTAGTTATCGACCGCCGCAGCAAAGACGACCATGTCGCGCAACTTCTGCCAGCTGCCGATGAGCAGCAGAACAGAGAGCATGGCGCCCAGGCTGCGCGTCACCACCGGGTCGCCGAGAAAGGCGAGGATGGCCTCCATCACTGAGCCTCCAGCAGCGTCGGCGTGAACCCGAAGCCGCCCCGTATGCCAGCCAGCTTGAGCTTGGTACCGCCCTCGTAGGCGGCGATCTGTGCCTTGTCGGTATCGAAGGCGAACAGTCGCGGTGCGGCCCCCTGGCTGACGACCAAACCGGTGCTGTGCACCACCTTGTTGCGTGCCACCAGACGCTGTGCCTTGAAGTCATAGACCCAGATTTCGTGCGAAGCATTTTTGTGACTGCCTTCGTAACCCTTGGGATGCATGCCGACATAAAGCGTGCCGCTGTCGCGATGCAGGGCTACCGGCTGATAGCCGCCCGGACGCCAGCCGCCCTTGGCGTCCTTGGCGCTGACCAGCGGCCACGGCTTGCCGGCCTGCGCGGTTTCGCCGGAGAGATCGACGCTGATCGCGTTACCCTTGAAGGAAACGAAGTGATAGCGGTCGCCTTCCTGCGCGGCCGTCACGAACAATGCATCATCGTCCGGATCGAAGAACTTGGCGCTCTTCTGCTTGCCGGTCGGCTTGCCTTCGTCGTCGAGCGCGATGGTCAGCATGGTGCCGTCCCCGCACAGCGTCGACACGCGATTGGCAGTCTGCGCCGGATAGACGTTGTAGCAACCCGGTGTCGCGATATCGCTGACCAGTTTCTGGTTTTTCAGATCAACGATGCCAATGGACGTTGCCGGCGTGGCGTTCTGGATGAACAGGAAGCGGCCATCACCCGAAGTCCGCATCGTGCCGCGATACGGCAGCGCCTGGGCATGGCGGGCCGGATAGGGAATCTCGGCCTTCAGCTTCAGCGTGGTGGCGTCATACACCATGACCTCTTCGCTGCGCTCGCCACGATTGCCCTTGCTGTAATAGGTAGTGACCGCGTAAATCTCCGAGCGATCCGGCGACACGGCCGTCTGGCCGAAGGTGCCGGTAGCGACCATGCCTTCCACCTTGAGGTTGCGCCCGTCGATGATGGTCATCTTGCCGTCGAGCAGCGACGGGATATTTACATCGGTGAAATACAGACGATAGGGATGGGGAACCGGCATGCGGGCGACCGTGATCTGGTCGATCGGCAGTTCGGCGTGAGCCGTCAGGCTGCCCCCCAGGGCGGCTACGACGGTAAACAGTGCAATTCTCTTGGGTATCACCAGCGACCTCCTTTTTTCTAGTTCAATCGATACCGGTGAAAGCCCCGGTCGATGACGCAAATTCTGTTGCGGGTGATCCGAAACCCGGTATCCGAAATCGGAACCAAACGCGGCCAACGCCTGCCGCCAATATCCACTTTCGGAAAAGACAACAAAAAAAGGTCAAACAACCGCAGTTCCCTCCCTCCGACCGCAACTTTTCCGCAAGACCCGGACAGTCGACTCCGGATTGAGCCCCCCTTCTCTGGCACCGATATTGCGTTGTTCTGCAGCACGGGAGCGAAACGCCCCTCCCTCCGCCCCAAAATGAACGCAAGCAGCTGTTTTTAAACGACTCACGCTCATAGCCCGGAGAACCAATTGTGTGCAATGCAATAGCAAAATGCCCCGCGATGGCGCATCGAAACGGGGCGACAGCAGTCGCAGCAGCCCGCCCGATATCCGGAATCGGAAAAAATCCGATACCGCAAACCGAAATCGATTTCCCCAAGCGTAATTTTCAACTATCCTGAAACTCATAGACGGCAGCCGATTTCCCCATCCCAAAATTGGCCCGACCGACCATTCAAGGTGCATCCATGCCGCTTTCCGCCACATCGACGAACTACTCGGTTCTTAGAGCCGCTAACAAAAAGAAGCCTTTCCCTCTGTTCACAGCGGCTGAATTTG